>JACPCT010000136.1 GCA_016184445.1 Candidatus Tectimicrobiota bacterium
CTCCTTGCTGCCGGCCAGCCGCTGGGAGAGGCGGGCGAAGTCCACCCGCATCTCGGCGAACTCCTCACGGATCAGGAACTCGATGTACGCCCCGTCGATAAACACCGCCGACCTGCCCATTTTTCTTCCCTCAAGAAAGAAAGGAACCGCCATCCGCACCTGGATACCCACACTAACGTGGGAGGGGCGCAATCATATCCCATTCCCTTGAACCTGCAAGCGGCGAGGGAACAATCACTTAGCGAATAGAAAGTGCCCCGCTGAGCCCGCCGGCCGAACGGGCGTTCCAGTTGTGCTTGATTTCATTAGAGAAACTTGGCCCCATCGAGGATGGCCTCGTCCAGGTTCACCCCCTCCAGGCCGGTCCCCACCAGGCTCGCCCCCCGGAAGTTGGCCCCGGCCACGTCGGCCTCGGCCAGGGAGGCGTCGTCCAGGACCGCCTCCTCCAGGTCGGCCCCCTGGAGGTCGGCCTGGCCCAGGTTCGCCTCCGAGAGGTCCGCCTCCCGGAGGGAGGCCCCCGCCAGGACGGCGCCCCCGAGGTCCGCCCCCGAGAGGTCCAGGCCGCTCAGGTCGGCGCCCCGAAGGTCCACCCCGGGGAGGGAGAGCGGCTTACCCTCCCCCGAGGCCGCTTCCATGAGTTGGGTGATCTCGTCCCGGCTCATCGGCATAGGATCTCCCAATATCCGGAAACCCCGCCGGGGCGCAAGCCTCCCCGGCCGTTTGACACCCCCGGCGGGGGAACCTACAAAATCCTGTGGCTGCCCCGCCCGCGCGGGCGGCGGGCATCCCGACTTCTCCCCACCACCCTTGGACCCGGAGACCCGGCGATGAGCGAGAGGCGCGCCGCCGTCATCGGCCAGGGCCCGGCCGGCTCCGCCATCGCCGCCGCCCTCGCCCGGGGCGGGGCGCAGGCGGTCCTCGCCGGGGCGAGCGGCCCCGTCCCCCCCGGCTGCGCCCTGGTCATCGAGGCCACCCCCGGCGGCCTGGAGGAGAAGGGCGCCCGCCTGCGCCGCCTGGGCGGCCTGACGGGCGAGGAGACCGTCCTCGCCGCCAGCGCCGGCACCCTCTCCATCGCCGCCCTCGGGGCGGCCTCGGGCTGCCCGGAGCGGGTCCTCTGCCTTCACTTCCGGCACCCGGCCCCCTGCAGCCAGCTCGTCGAGGTCGCCGCCGGCCCCCTGACGGGCGAGGCGGCCGTCCAGGCCGCCGCCGCCTTCTTGAAGGAAGCGGGGCTCACCCCCGTTCTCGTGAAGGACTCCCCCGGCCTCATCCTGGACCGCCTCTTCGTCCCCTTCCTGAACGACTGCATCCGCCTGGTGGAATCGGGCTACGCGGCTCCCGCCGACCTCGACGCGGGCGTCCAGCTCGGCCTGGGCCACAAGACGGGCCCCCTGCGCCTCCTCGACATCCAGGGGCTGGACGCCCACCGGGCGGCCGCTCTCTCGCTCTGCGCGCAGCTCGGCGACCCCCGCTACGCCCCCCCTCCCCTCGTGGAGCGGATGATCGCCGCCGGGCGCCTGGGGATGAAGGCGGGCCGGGGCTTCTACGCCTACCAGCGGCCCTCCGAACTGGGCGATGCCGAAGCCCTGCCCCAGGCGGCGGGGGCGCGGGACCTCTCGGCCGGCCTCGCCCTGGCGGAGGGGGTCCGCAAGGTGGGCGTCGTCGGCCTGGGCACCATGGGGAGCGGCATCGCCCAGGTGTGCGCGGCGGCGGGCCTCGAGGTGAGCGCCGTCGAGGTGAGCCCCGCCGCTCTCGAAGCGGGCCTGGGGAGGGTCCAGCGGAATCTCACCGGCGCCGTCCAGCGCGGCAAGCTGAGCGAGGGCGGGAAGGAGGCCGTCCTCGAGCGCCTCCGGGGGAGCACGCAGCTGGAGAGCCTCGCGGACTGCGGCCTCATCATCGAGGCCGCCGTCGAGAACCTCGACTTGAAGCTCGACCTCTTCAAGAAACTGGGGAGCATCGCGAAGGAGGAGGCCATCCTCGCCACCAACACCTCCTGCCTCCCCGTCACCGCCATGGCGGCCCAGACCCGGCACCCCGGGCGGGTGCTCGGCCTCCACTTCTTCAACCCGCCCTTCGCCATGCGCTTGGTCGAGGTGATCGAGGCCCAGCAGACCGACCCCGGGACCGCCGCCTTCGGCCTGGCCTTCTGCCAGCGCCTCGGCAAGACCCCCATCCCGGTCCGGGACCGCCCGGGCTTCCTCGTGAACCGCCTCGTCGTCCCCTTCCTGAACCACGCGGCCCAGCTTTATGACGAGGGCCTGGCCCCGCGCGAAACCCTGGACCTCGCCGTGAGCGAGGGCCTGGGCCACCCCATGGGCCCCCTCACCCTCCTCGACCTCATCGGGGTGGACGTCCAGACCTTCGTCGCCGACGCCATGGCGCGCGAGCTCTACGAGCCCCGCTTCGGCCCCCCGCCCCTGCTGCGCCGCATGACCTCGGCCGGCTGGCTGGGGCGGAAGAGCGGGCGGGGCTTCTACGAGTACGGGGAGAAGTAGGTTCTTCCCGCGCGAAACCGTGAGGGGGCGGGAGGCCGCGATGACCGGGGCCCAGCTGGTGGCGGCGCTCCTCTCGCCGGTCATCTTCATCTCGGCGGCGGGGCTGCTGGTCCTCTCCATCAACACGCGCATGATGGGCATCATCACCCGCCTGCGCGGCTTCCACTGGGAGCGCCACCAGAAGGAGCGCCTGGGGGAGCACGCGGAGGCCCAGGCGCTCGACCGGCAGATCGAGGCCGTCACCCGGCACGTGATCGTGGTCCGGAACGCCTTCCTGTGGGTCCTGGCCAGCATCCTCCTGGCCCTGGTGACGTGCCTGCTCCTGGGGCTCGCGGTGCTGTGGCCCCCGGCCAATGGCGCGGCCATCGCGTCCTTCGTCCTGGGGTTCGCCGCGATGCTGGCCGGCCTGGGGTACTACGTCCGCGACGTGGCCATGGCCCTGGACGCGGCCCGGGACGAGGAGCGTGTCCTCGCCCAGATCCGGGCGGAGAGGCGCACGACGTGAGGGGTTGAAGAGGGGGTATGGTATAGGGAGAAAGGGGGATTTCATTTCCCTGCAACCAAATAAGCCCAGCGAACCTGCGTGCCGTCCTTGGCCCTTGGCTAACCCGCCACCCTGTCGTAATCGGCGTGGCTGCCGATCCAAATCCAGCAGATGCCCCCCTCCACATCGAGCCCCAAGGCCCGGTAGTGGGCGCTCACGCGCACCGACCAGAGCCGGCCGATCTTTTTCAGTTGCAAGGAAGGATGCCGCGGATCCGCTTTCAGGAGGGAGAAGTTCTTGCCGGCCAGCCCGCGGACATCCTGCGGCAGGCCGTGATAACCGGACCAGAAGCGCGGGGATGCGGAATGCCTCAAAGCTCCCGGGCCTTCCCGGCCTTGTATTCCGCCAGCGCCTCCGCGATGAGCCCGTCGAGCTTCCCCGCCTTCAGGTCGGATTCGATCTGCTCGTCCCAGACGCGGGAATCGAACGCGATGAACCACGCCCGGAACTCGGCGAGATCGCCCGCCGAGAGGCCCTGCACTTTCTTCTCCAGCTGCTCCACCTCGGTCATGGCGTCCACCTCCTCGCGGCCATCCTAGGGGGCTTTCCGGCCCCCCGCAACCCGCCTCGATCGGCCCCCCGCCCATCCTCCGGCGCATGGCCCCGGCGGGTTGGCTGGGACGCAAGAGCGGGCGGGGGTTCTATGCGTATGGGAGGTAGGGGGTCAGGCCGCCGAGCCGCGGGTGACCTCCCATCCCGGGAAGACCAGCACCGCCGGATGGCACTTCAAGGCCCGGGCGAGAACCTTCGCCCGATCGACCCCGAGCCGGACGCGGCCGTTCTCGATGGCGGAGAGGGTGGCCTGGGGGATGCCCGTCCGCCGGGCCAGCGCGTTCTGGCTGTACCCCTGCAGCTCCCGGATGATGCGCACCGACTCCCCCACCGAGACCTCGATGCGCCTTCATATATTCTCCAATTCCAGCAGTTCGCCAAAAGCTGTCTCAACAAATCGCAGAATCGATTGGACTTCTTTTTTGTTACCTTCAATATGAACGGATGATGATGAACCCGAATATACCGACCGAACGAAACTTCCAACCTTTTCCTCAACAACATCAGCGGCATCTTCTAATTGTTTCCGCTGGCCTTCGGACCAGCGACGAGATTTTAAGATAAATCTGACCTTCTGCTTCATAGTAGGAGCCCTTAAGCCATCCTCATACTTGAAGCCAGGGTTTTTCACTACAACATCGTCGGGTGCGAGCTTATCCAATAACTCGCGAAGCGATTCCCGAAGTTCCGATGCGGTGCCACGCCACGATAGTCGTTCTGGGCCCGCAAGATCGGCAAGTGCCTGCCGGTAACACACCGCCGCTGGAGGACATACAGAACCCATCTCAAAATTCGATTTTTGTTGAGGCTCGGTTTCCTCATGCGTACAATGGGGCATGGCCATCATCCTGACGGACGCGCAGTGGGAAAGAATCCGGCACCACTTTCCGGAGGAGAACATCCCCGACGGGCGGCCGGGG
>JACPCT010000137.1 GCA_016184445.1 Candidatus Tectimicrobiota bacterium
CTCTGGCTGCTCGCGGCGGGAATGTTCCACCCCGGGCTGCTCCCCGTCTTCTTCCTGATCGGGATTGAGAAAATCGGGGTCTCGCGGGCGGCGCCGATCAAGGGAAGCACTCCTCTGTTCGGCGCTCTCCTGGCCATGTTCTTCCTCCAGGAGCGCCCCACGTGGGTCCACCTCGCGGGTCTCGTGATGGTGGTGGGAGGGATCGGGCTGCTGACGTCGAGAAACCCCCACGGCGGCTGGAAGCGGGCGGACGCCGCCTGGCCCGCCGCCGCGGCGCTGGCTTTCGGGGCTGGCTCCCTGCTGTGGAGAAAGGGCCTGGACGGTCTACCCGATCCCCTGGCGGCCACCTTCGTAGGGGTGCTCGCCTCTCTCATCGTCGTCGGGGGTTACGTCATGCTGACCACGCGGGGAGCGGCCTCCGCCCCGGGGGAGAGCAAGAGGGTCTACTTCCTGATAAGCGGCCTGACGACCGGATGCGGGATGTACCTGTACGTGAGAGCGCTTCAACATGGGGAGATATACCGCGTGCTGCCGCTGGTCCAATTGAGCCCCTTGTTTACCGTGGCCTTGTCCATGATCTTCCTGCGGCGCGTGGAAAGGGTCACCTGGGAGGTGGTGGCGGGTGCCGTCATCACCGTCACCGGGGCCGCTCTGGTCGCCCTCAAGCCGTGGGCCTTCTCGTAAGACCGGCCGTATCCAGCCCGAAACGCGCGGGACAGGAGCTTCAACCCTGGCCTGTTGGGCAATCCTCCTTCCCCTGGTATAAATGTGGCGCGGAATTTTGTAGGGGCGGCCGGCCGGTCGCCCCTACAGACGAATGGGGGGGATTGCGCAATCCCATGACCTTCTTCCAGGACCTCCAGGCCCGGGGCCTGGTGCACGATTTCACGGATCAGCCCGAGTTCCTCCAGGCCCTGGAGGCCGGGGGGATGGGGCTCTACTGCGGCTTCGACCCCACCGCCGAGAGCCTCCACGTGGGGAGCCTCATGCCCATCGTGGGCCTCATGCGGTTTCAAAGGGCGGGCCACCGGCCCATCGCCCTGGTGGGGGGCGCCACGGGGATGATCGGCGACCCCTCGGGGAAGTCGGAGGAGCGGAACCTCCTCGATCCCGGCACCCTCGCCCGGAACATCGAGGGCATGCGCCGCCAGCTCGCCCGCTTCCTGGGGACGGACTGCAAGCTCGTCAACAACGCCGATTGGCTGGCGCGGATGAGCCTCGTGGACTTCCTCCGGGACGTGGGCAAGCACTTCACCGTCGCCTACATGGAGGCCAAGGAGTCGGTCAAGGCGCGGGTGGCGGGGGCGGGCATCTCCTACACCGAGTTCAGCTACATGCTCCTCCAGGCCTGCGACTTCCTCCACCTCCACGACAAGGAGGGCTGCACCCTCCAGATCGGGGGGTCGGACCAGTGGGGGAACATCACGGCGGGCATCGAGCTCATCCGGCGGGTGCGGGGGAAGCCCGCCTTCGGCCTCAACTTCCCCCTCATCACCACCTCGGACGGCCGCAAGTTCGGCAAGACCGAGGCGGGCAACGTCTGGCTCGACCCCGGGCGCACCAGCCCCTACCGCTTCTACCAGTACTGGATGCAAACGGCGGACGCCGACGTGGCCCGCTTCCTCAGGTACTTCACCTTCCTCCCCCTCAAGGAGATCGGGGAGATCGAGCGCGCCCACCTGGCGGCCCCCGGGAAGCGCGAGGGCCAGCAGCTCCTCGCCCGCGTCCTCACCTCGGTGGTGCACGGAGAGGAGGCCGCCCAGAGCGCCCGCAAGGCCTCGCTCATCCTCTTCGGCGGGGAGATCGAGGGCATCCGCGAGGGGGACCTCCTCGCCGCCGCCGAGGAGATGCCCAAGACCGAGCGGCGCGGCGCCCTCCCCCTCTCCCTGGTGGACGCCCTGGTCGAGACCCGGCTCTCCTCCTCGAAGGGCATGGCCCGCAAGGACATCCAGGGGGGCGGGGTCTACGTGAACAACCGCCGCGCCGGGGAGGAGGGCGCGGCGCTGTCTCAAAATGACCTTCTCTTCGGCAAGTACGTCCTTTTGCGGAAGGGGAAAAAGAATTATCATCTCCTGCAATTCCAGCGATGAGACCGATGGCCCTCTGATGCGCGCGCCTTGGGCGCCGCATCCGCCCAGGGGAGGGAGACCATGAGCATTCTCGACCGGCTCAAGACCGCGGCGGAGGACCCCGAGGAGAAGAAGCCCGAGCCCCCCAAGGAAGCCCCGGCGGCCGCCCAGGCGGCGGCCCCGGCCGCTTCCCCCGGGGGCGCCGCGCCCAGCCTCCTCAAGCCCAGGGAGCCCCAGGCGGCGCCTCCCGCCAAGGACGGCAAGGACGCCCCGGCCAGCGACTACGACCCCCTCGGCCTGGGCGAGCCCCGCACCGTGGAGGACCTGGGCATCCGCCCGGACTTCCTGATGCCCCACGTCCTCAAGACGGTGGCCATCCTCGACACCTTCACGGTGAACGAGGCGGCCGAGCAGCTCTGCCTCCCCGTCAAGATCACCAACGATCTCCTCGAGGAGTGGCGGACCCTCAAGTGCATGGAGGTCGCCTCCGCGGCGGGCTACGCCTCCACCACCCGGCGCTACGTCATGACGAGCGAGGGCAGGAACCGCGCCCGCGAGTACATGCGCCTGAGCGGCTACATGGGCGCCATCCCCGTGCCCATGGCGGCCTACGTCAAGATGGTGCAGAAGCAGACGGTGCTGGGCGTCCAGGTGAACATCGAGTCCCTCAAGAAGGCCCTCGCCCATCTCGTGGTGAGCGACCGGCTCTTCAAGCCCCTGGGGCCCGCCGTGAACTCCGGGCGCACCATCTTCCTCTACGGCCCGCCGGGGAACGGGAAGACGGCCATCGCCGTCGCCCTCTCCTCCCTGCTCGGGGGGGCGATCGCCATCCCCAAGGCCATCGAGGTGGACGGCTTCGTCGTCCGCCTCCACGACCCCTCGATCCACCGCCTCGACGGCGGCCCCCAGCCCGAGGACAAGCGCTGGCTGCGCTGCAAGCGCCCGGTCGTGGTGGTGGGGGGCGAGCTCACGCTCCAGACCATGGAGCTCCAGATGGACCCGCACTCGAGCACCTACGAGGCCCCGCCCCACGTGAAGTCGAACAACGGCATCTTCATCCTGGACGACTTCGGCCGCCAGCTCGTGCGCCCGCGGGACCTGCTGAACCGCTGGATCGTCCCCCTCGAGAACCGGGTGGACTTCCTCACCCTCCACACCGGGAACAAGGTGCAGATGCCCTTCGACCAGCTCGTCATCTTCAGCACCAACATCAACCCCAAGGACCTCCTCGACGAGGCCTTCATGCGCCGCCTGCGCCACAAGGTCTTCATCGGCCCCCTGGACAAGGGCGGCTTCCGCGAGAACTTCGCGCGCACCTGCAAGAGCAAGGGCATCGAGTTCCGCGAGGACGTGTACGAAGACCTCGTCAAGGAGGTCTACGAGGCGCGGAAGCGGCCCTTCACCGCCTGCCACCCCCGCGACCTGCTCGACCACCTGATCGACCTCGCCAAGTTCGAGGAGAAGAAGCCCGAGATGACCAAGGACCTCCTCCTGCGGGCCTGCGAGAGCTACTTCGTCGGCTTCGAGGAGGCCGACTCCGCCTTCGCCACCTCGGCCGGCGTGGCCGATCTCTTGAAATAGGCAATCGCCTGTGAATTACGTGGGGGCGGCCCCCCGTGGCCGCCCCGGTTGGGGAATAGGGGCAGGCACAGGGGCCTGCCCCTACAGGTTTACGGAGAAACCGTCCGTAGGGGCGCACGGCCGTGCGCCCCTGCATTTTTGGCCCGCCAAGGCCGAAGGATTGAACGCATGACCACCCCCGCCGCCGCCCAGCAGGTGGACTACTGGGAGCTCCCCCCCCTCTACCACCGCTGGAAGTGGCGGGTCCTCATCGCCTTCTGCCTCTTCTACGTCACGAACTACCTGGGCCGCTTCAACTTCAGCCTCGTCCAGGCCGCCGTCATCGCGGACCTGGCCATCACCCGGGCCGACACCGGCTGGATCAACTCCTGGATGTTCTGGGGCTTCGCCCTGGGCGACCTCGTCCACGGCCGGCTGGGCGAGAAGATCGGCTTCCGCAACCTCATCCTCGCGGGCGCCGTGGGCACGAGCGTCTTCAACGTCGTGGCGAGTTTCGGGGACACCATCCCCTCCCTCGCCGTCCCCTGGGCCCTCGTGGGCTTCGTGAACGCCTCGGCCTGGGGGCCGGGCTTGGGCCTCGTGGCCCAGTGGTGGCCCCGGCGGGACCGCGGCCGCGCCATCGGCCTCGTGGGCACCTCGGCCGGGGTCGCCCTGCTGGTGGTCTGGGCGGTGACGCCCTGGGTGGCGGCCCACTGGGGCTGGCGGGCGGCCCTGCGCTACCCGCCGCTCCTGCTCACGCTGACCGGCGTCCTCTTCTACCTCAGCGTGCGCGACAAGCCCGCCGACGTGGGCCTGCCCGAGTACCGCGAGGCCGACCAGGTCTCGCGCGACGCCGAGGCCTCGGGCGGCGCGAGCGAG
>JACPCT010000138.1 GCA_016184445.1 Candidatus Tectimicrobiota bacterium
AGGGGTAGGGCCCCGAGAGCAGCATGTCGAGTTCGTGGTTGAATTCCAGGATGAGGCCCTGCACCCCCTTCACCCGCTCGCGCACGAGGCGGGTGACGAAGCCCATGTCGGTCGCCAGGGCCACCCGGTAGCCGTCGCCGCTCTGGAGGAGGAGGCCAAAGGGGTCCGCCGCGTCGTGGGGGACGCTGAAGGGTTCGAGCTTCACCCCTGCCACCTCGAAGGGCGCCCCGACCTCGACCTCGCGCCAGCGCCCGATGGGGCCCAAGAGCCCGGCCCCCGCCTCGCGCGTCGCCCGGTTCGTCCAGACGGGGAGCTCCCACTTGCGGGCGAGGGCGCCCGCCCCGCGCACGTGGTCGATATGCTCGTGGGTGACCACCAGGCCCGCCAGTTCTCCCGGGGAGACGCCGAAGGCGGCCAGCCGCTCCGCGACCTGGCGGGCGCTCAGCCCGGCGTCGATGAGGAAGGCCCCCTCGCCCGAGCGGACGAGGACGGCGTTCCCCTGGCTTCCGCTTCCGAGAAGAGCGATCTCCACTTGCGGCTCCTCAGCCGTGGACGAGGGCGGGGCGCTGGCGCGCCCAGTAAAGGTGCGCGCCCGCCCCGTCCCCAGGTTGTAGATGCCGTCGGGCAGGCCCCGCCGCCAGGCGTGGAGGAGGACGTCCACGAGGTCCTCCGCCAGGATGAAGTCGCGCTTCTGGCGGCCGTCCGCGATCCCCGCCCTGTGGGAGCGGAACAGCCGCACCCGGCCCCGCTCCTGGATCTGGGTGAACGCCTGGCGCAGCACGCTGGCCATCTTCCCCTTGTGGGTCTCGGCGAAGCCGTAGACGTTGAAGAAACGGAAGCCGGCCCAGCGCGGCGGCCGTTCGCTCTGGCCCTCCCCGAGGGCCCATGCATCGAAACGCTGCTTCGACCATCCATAGGGGTTCAAGGGGGAGAAGGCTTCGGGGGGGATGGCGTCGTCATAGCCCCGGGCGCCGTCGCCATAGACGGCGGCGCTGCTCGCGTAGAGGAAGGGGGCCTTGAGCCGGGCGGCCAGGCCCCAGAGCGTCCGCGTGCAGGCCGTGTTCATGCGCTCCATGTAGGCCTCGTCGTAGTTCATGGTGTCGGTGCAGGCCCCCATGTGGAAGATCGCGCCGACCGAGCCGGGCCGCAGGCCGGCGAGCCAGGCGGGGAGCTTCTCGCGGTCCACCACCTGCCCGGGCGGGCACGCCTTGAAGAGAGCCGCGATCTCGGACCTCGCCTTGAAATGGCCGGGAGCGTCGCAGGCGGCGACCTCCTCTCCCTCTTGGATCAGCCGCTCGGCCAAGCGCGCCCCGATGAAGCCGGCCGCGCCCGTCACGAGGACGAGAGGGCCGCTCATGGCTTCCCCTTCGGATCTTTCATGGGGGCGTAGCGCTCCACGATGGTTTCCACGATCTGGGTGGTCGAGAAGCCCTCGACGTAGGGGAGCACCTCGACGCGCCCCCCGCGGGACTCGACCGCCTCCTTCCCCACGACCTCGTCGGGCCCGTAGTCCCCCCCCTTCACCAGGATGTCCGGCTGGACGGCCTCGATGAGCCGCAGCGGCGTGTCCTCCCCGAAGAAGACCACGAAGTCCACGCAGGCCAGCGCGCCCAGGAGCTCCGCCCGCTGGCGCCCGCCGATGAGGGGCCTCCCCGGCCCCTTCAGGCGGCGGACGGAGGCGTCGTCGTTCAGCCCGATCACGAGCAAATCCCCCAGCCGCCTCGCCTGCTGGAGATACTGGATGTGGCCCACGTGGATGAGGTCGAAGCAGCCGTTCGTGAACACGACCGTGCGACCCTGGGCCCGCTCGCGGTGGAGGCGGCGCAGGAGGTCGGCGAGGGGCAGCATTTTCTCCCCGGCCCCTTCGCGCCTTCCCTCCCGAGCGGCCTCTAGCTCGGCCGGGGTGACGACGGCCGTACCCACCTTCCCGACCGCGATGCCGGCTCCCAGGTTCGCGAGCCGGGCGGCCTCGGCGGGCGGGAGGCCCCCGAAGAGGGCGAGACCGAAGAGGGCGGCGGCGGTGTCGCCCGCCCCCGTCACATCGTACACCTCGAGGGCGCGGGCGGGCTCGTGGGAGAGGAGCCCCTCGCGGCCGAAGAGAGTCATGCCCCCCGCCCCACGCGTCACCAGGACGAGCTCGGCCCGGGTCTCCTCCAGGAGCTTCCGGGCGGCGCGCCCGAGATTTTCCTCGGAGTCCACGGGGAGGCCGGAGGCCAGTGCCACCTCGGCCAGGTTGGGGGTGAGGGCCCGGGCGCCCCGGTACTTGGAGTAGTCGCGTCCCTTGGGGTCCACGACGGCGGAGAGCTTCAGGCCCTTGGCCTGGGCGAGGAGGGTCTGGGTGAAGCGGGGGGTGAGGACGCCCTTGAGGTAGTCCGAGCAGATGACGCCCCCGACCCCCTCGAGCGCTCCGGAGAGGGCGCCCAGGAGGGCTTCCTCGGCGGCGGGGGGCGGGAAGGAATCCGCCTCCTTGTCCACCCGGAGGACGTGCTGGCTGCGGGCGAGGAGGCGAGTCTTGGAGATGGTGGGGCGCCCCGCGATGCGCCGGACAAAGCGGGTGTCGATTCCCGCCTCCCGGGCCAGGGCGAGGAAGCGGTCCCCCTCGGCGTCCTCCCCCACGATCCCCAGGAGGCGCGCCTCGCAGCCGAGGGCCGCGAGGTTGTGGGCGACGTTCGCCGCGCCGCCCAGGGCCTCGTTCTCGGCCCGCCAGCGGAGCACCTGAACCGGTGCCTCGGGCGAAATGCGGGCCACGGCGCCCCACACGTAGCGGTCGAGCATGAGGTCTCCCGCCACGAGGAGGCGGGGAGGGGCCTGGCCGAGGAAGGGGGAGAGGGGGCCGCTCACTTCGCGCCCCCTTCCGGGAAAGCGGCGTCCGCCAGGTGGCAGAGGTAGTGGAGTGCCGCCTCGTGGGCTTCCTGGATGAAGCCGGTGTCGTCGGAGGGGACGATGGCCGCGATCTCGGCCACCCGGGCGGCGGGCCCGCCCCCTTTGCCGCTGAGGACGGCGGTCTTGAGGCCCAGCTGGCGGGCGCGCTCCAGGGCCGCGATGACGTTGGGGGATTTCCCGCTGGTGGAGAGGCCCAGGGCCAGGTCGCCGGGCCGGGCGAGGGCCTCGAGCTGGCGGGAGAAGACCCGCTCGTAGGCGAAATCGTTGGCGATGGCGGTCAGGGTGGCGGCCTCCGCCGCGAGGGAAAGGGCGGGCAGGGGACGGCGGTCCTTCAAGAAGCGCCCCACCATCTCCCCGGCGAAGTGCTGGGCGAGGGAGGCGCTCCCGCCGTTGCCGAAGACGAGGATCCTCCCCCCGCCGCGCAGGCAGGCCAGGGCCGCCGAGGCCAAGGCCTCGACCTGGCGGGGGTATTCGCCCACCGATGCGGCCTCGAAGCAGCGGGCGCGGTCAGCCAGGAATTCCCGTGCCGAGAGGTCCACCGCTTTCCTCGCTTCGGGGCGGGCCGGGCGGCTGCGCTTCGCGGACATGAAGGCGGGCGTTCCGACCGGGCCAATCTAGCCGATTCGCCCCGGGCATTTCAAGGAGGCCATCCGGCCTCGGCGAAGCTGAAAAAGACGCTCCGGCCCACGATGATGTGGTCGAGCAGGGTCACTCCCACCAGCTGGCCGCTCTGCCGCAGGCGAGCGGTGAGAGCCCGGTCCTCGGGAGAAGGGGCGGGATCGCCGCTCGGGTGGTTGTGGGCGCAGACGACGGCGGCGGCCCGCTCCCGGAGGGCGGCGCTGAATACCTCGCGCGGGTCCACGGCCGTCCCGGTCAGGGTGCCGCGGGAGATGGTGAGCTCGCGGTTCAGGCGGTGCTTGGTGTCGAGGAGGAGAAGCCGGAACTCTTCGTGGGGAAGGCCCGACATGGCGGGGGCGAGGTGGCGGAAGACGTCTGCTCCGCCGTGGAAGGCGGGGCGGCCCTCCCCGTCCCGTCCCCCGAGCCGCCGGGAGAGCTCGATGCCGGCCTTGATCTGGGCGGCCTTGGCCGGGCCCATCCCCTTCAACTCACAGAGCTCGGGCACCGAGGCAGCGGAGAGGCCGCCGAGGCTGCCGAAGCGGGCGAGGAGGGCGAGGGCCAGATCCAGGGCGGACTGGGAAACGTCCCCTGTGCGCAGAAGGATGGCGAGGAGCTGGGCGTCGCTGAGGGCGCCGGGGCCTTTTTCGATCAGGCGCTCGCGGGGGCGCTCGGCGCTCGGCCAGTGCTTGATGGGGCGCCGGCCCTCCGTCACCTGGAGGAGGCCTCGGAGAAGATGCGTCTGCGGAAGTCCTCGGTGGTGAGCCGGATGCCCTCCTCGAAGGGCACCTTGGGCTCCCAGCCCAGGAGCTCGCGCGCCCGGGCGATGTCGGGCTTGCGCACCAGAGGATCGTCCACGGGGAGGGGCTTGTGGACGATGGGAGAGGAGGAGCCGGTCAGCTCCTTGATGCGCTGGGCCAGCTCGAGGATGGTTATCTCGTGGGGGTTCCCGAGGTTCACCGGCTCGTGGAACTCGCTGTCCATCAGGCGGATGAGCCCCTCGACGAGGTCCGAGACGTAGCAGAAGCTCCGCGTCTGGGAGCCGTCCCCGTAGACGGTGAGAGGATCCCCGCGCAGCGCCTGGGAGAGGAAGGCCGGCACGGCCCGGCCGTCGGCGATCCGCATCCGGGGACCGTAGGTGTTGAAGATGCGCACGATGTGCACGTTCACGCCGTGGGCGCGGTGGTAGGCCATGGTGATGGCCTCGGCGAAACGCTTGGCCTCGTCGTACACCCCCCGGGGGCCGATGGGGTTGACGTTGCCCCAGTAGCTCTCCTTTTGGGGGTGGATCTTGGGGTCGCCGTAAACCTCCGAGGTCGAGGCGAGGAGGAAGCGGGCCTTCTTCGCCATGGCGAGCCCCAGGGCGTTGTGGGTGCCGAGGGAGCCCACCTTGAGGGTCTGGATGGGGAACTGGAGGTAGTCGTTGCTTCACGTGCTCGCTGATGTTGTGCCTGTGGAGGGTGAAGCGGCCCTTGGCCCGCTGCAGGAGCGCGTCGGTGTGGGCTGGGCTGCCGGTGATGAAATTGTCCACGCAGACGACCTCGTAGCCCAGGTCGATGAGCCGGTCGCAGAGGTGGGAGCCGATGAAGCCCGCCCCGCCGGTGACGACGACGCGCACTTTACTTCTCCCTGGGCATGACGGAGGACCGGCCGGTGCTGTGGTACTCGATGCCGGCGGCGGCCACTTGCTCGGGGGAGTAGATATTGCGCCCGTCGAAGATGATGGGCCGGTTCATCGAATCCCCCAGCCGGGAGAGGTTCAGCTGGATGAACTCGCGCCACTCGGTGACGATGACGGCGGCGTCCGCGTGCTGGGCGGCCTCGTAGGCGCTGCGGCAGTACTCCACGTCCTGCACGCCGATGATGGCCTTGGCTTTCTCCATGGCCACTGGATCATAGGCACGCAGGGCGGCCCCGGCCTCCTTGAGGCGGGCGCAGATCTCGATGCTCTTGGCCTCGCGCATGTCGTCGGTGTCGGGCTTGAAGGCGAGGCCAAGGATGGCGATGCGCTTGCCCGAGAGGGGCTTGGGCCCTCCGTCGCCCAGCCGTTCGACCACGCGCTGGGTGAGGCGGGGCACGCGCCGGGCGTTCTCCGCCACGACGGCACCGAGGACCTCGAAGGGGGCGCCCAGCTCCTGGGAGGTGTGGAGGAGGGAGTCCACGTCCTTGGGGAAGCACGAGCCTCCGTAGCCCAGGCCCGCCTCGAGGAAGGAGGGGCCGATCCGGGTGTCCGCCCCGATGCCCTTGGCCACGGCCTTCACGTCCGCCCCGGCCCGCTCGCAGAGGTTCGCGACCGAATTGATGAAGCTGATCTTGGTGGCGAGGAACGCGTTCGAGGCGTACTTGATGATCTCGGCACTGTGCATATCGGTGACGAGGATGGGGCGCTCGAGCGGCCGGTAGAGCTCGGAGAGGCGCGCGGCGGTCTCCTCGGAGGAGGTGCCGATCACGATCCGATCAGGCTGAAGGGTGTCCCGGATGGCCTGGCCCTCGCGGAGGAACTCGGGGTTGCTCACCACCTCGAAGGAGGAGCCGTCGTGGCGGTGGGCCTCGATGACCTTGCGGACGAAGTCCCCCGTGCCGACCGGCACGGTGCTCTTGGTCACGATGATCTTGGGGCCGTTCAGGGCCTCGGCGATCTCCTTGGCGGCCGCCTCGACTTGAGACAGGTCGGTCTGCCCGTCCTCCTTCGGCGGCGTCCCGACGCAGATGAAGACTATCTCGCTCCTGCGGACGGCGAAGGCGGTCGAGGTCGTGAACTCGAGCCTGCCCTCCCGCTGGTTGTGGGCGATCATCTCGGGGAGCCGGGGCTCGTAGATGGGGCACTCCCCCTTCCGGAGCACCTGGATCCGTTCCTCGTCCATGTCCACGCAGATGACGTCGTTGCCCATGTCGGCGAAGACGGCTCCGGTGACGAGACCCACGTAGCCGGAGCCGATCACGCAGATGTTCATGTCCTTGAAATCCTTCCCCGGATGAAGGTACGCCGGGGGGAATTTCCCCCCAAAAGGCGAAGGCAATATCGCAAGGCGTTCGGCCTTGTCAAGACGCCTTCTCAGGGCCCTGGGAGGGGGGACTGGATCCGCATGGGAGCGAGCCCGCCCGAGCCCCCCAGGAACCGGCCTTCCTCTGTCACTCTCCGGCTGGTCCGGAAAGTGGGCACTCGCTCCCCCTCGATGAGGCCCAGGAGGCTGAAAGTGACGAAGACCTCGCTCTTGTCCCGGGTGTCGGTCAGGGTCAGGGCGACGCCCCAGCAGCAGCTCTGGTAGCGCAGGATGACGCTCTGCTCGAGCGTGGCCCGCTCCACCTTGTTGAGGCGGGTGAGGTGACGTTGAGGAACCAGTTCCGCCCTCCGTCGAGGAGGAGGCCGGTGGTGTGCTGGCTGATCTCCCCTTCGTAGGGGTTGTACCGGCTCTCGTGGAGAAGCCGGACCTGGCGCGTGGGGCGGGATTCGACGTCGAGGATCACGCTGCCGAAAGGCCGGCGCTCCCGGATGTCCAAGTCCTGGCTGCGGCGGGCCTCGGCGATGTAGAAGACCTGGCCGACGGCCACCCGGGCGAGCTGCCGGGTCTCGAAGCCGCCCTCCTCTTTCTCCAGCTTGGTCAGGAACCGGTTGACGATGGCGTAGGTGATCGT
>JACPCT010000139.1 GCA_016184445.1 Candidatus Tectimicrobiota bacterium
CTTCCGGCGGCTCCGTTCGTCCTCCTGACGCGGGACAGGCTGAAGCTGGAACGGATCGTCCCGCCCAAGTCCATCCTGGTCGGCGCGAGCCCCATGCGGCGGGCCGCCTTCATCCGCGCGGTCGCGGTTGCGGTCGGACGCAAGAGCCCCGAGATCGAGCATCCCGTGCCGGGGGATGGCCTCGAAGCCGCGCGGGAGGCCCCGGGCGTCGAGGAGGCCGCCCGCGAGGGGAGGCTCATCCTCTTCGCCGAGGATCACCCGACGAACCGGAAGGTCGTCCTCCAGCAGCTGGAGAGGCTGGGCTACGCCGCCGAGGCCGTCGCCGACGGGCGGGAGGCCCACGAGGCCTGGAAGACGGGCCGCTACGCGCTCATCCTCACCGACGTCCACATGCCGAGCCTGGACGGCCTCGATTTGGCCCGGGCGATCCGGAAAGAAGAGGCCCCGGGCGCGCACATCCCGATCGTGGCGCTCACGGCCAACGCCCTGGAGGGAGAGGCCATGCGCTGCTTTGAGGCGGGGATGGACGATTTCATGGTCAAGCCCGCCGAGATGAAGACCATCCTGAAGAAGCTGAGCCGGTGGATCCCTCCGGGGAAGGCCGAAGCGCCGGCGGAGAGCGGCGGAATCGCGGATGTGGCGGGCGGCGGCGATGCCCCCGTGGATCCCGCCGTCATCGGGGAGCTCTTCGGGAACGACCGGGCCCTCATCCAGGCCATGCTCAAGGAATTCCTGGAGGCCACGGCCGCGGACGCGAAGGCCCTTGGGGGGGCCCTGCAATCCAGGTCGGCCGAGAGGGTCCGGGAGATAGCCCACCGCATCAAGGGCGCGGCGAGGACTCTCGGCGCGAAGGCCCTGACCGATACCGCCACGGCCTTGGAGAGCGCCGGGCGGGGCGCCGACTGGCCCGCCGCGGAACAAGGGCTCGAGCGCCTCCGCGGCGAGATGGGACGCGTGGCCCGGTTCGCGGAAAGCCTGCGGGGTTGAGATGCTAAGGCCAGAGAGCCGGTATTACGATTTCAGCGGCCTGACGGCGCTGATCGTGGACGACCATCCGGTCCTGCGCGCGGCGGTCCGGGAGATCCTGAAGAATTACCGCTGCCACGACGTGCGCATGGCGGCGGACGGCCAGGAAGCCATCACCGTCATCGGCGAGACGAACAAGCTCGATCTGGTGATATGCGACGTCGAAATGAAGCCCATGAACGGCCTGCAGCTGGCGAAGGCGATCCGCGCGGACCTGACCGGCGCCCCGTACGACATTCCCATCGTCATGCTGACGGCGCACTCCGAGCGCCAGACGGTGCGGGCCGCCGTCGCCCTGCACGTGAACGGCTTTGTCGTCAAGCCGGTGCGCCCCATGCTCCTGGCGGAGAAGATCGGCTGGGTGCTGCGCAACCCCCTGTCCATCGATCCGATCGTCCCCGAGGATCACGACGTCGATGTCCTGCCTTCGGAGAGAAAGAAGGCGCCGCACTTCGCCCCCTCTGCGGGCAAGGCGGCGGAGCCGCCCGCCGCGCCGGAGATGCTGCCGGAGGACGTGATCATCGTCCGGACGAAGGAAGAGTTCGACGAACTCAGGCGCAAGATGGTCGAAAGGGTGGGATACTTCAAGGCGAAGGACTTGAGGGCGGGCTCCATCGTGGCGCAGGACGTGCTGACCCCCGCGGGCGCCATCCTCCTCAAGAAGGGCATGACGCTCACGGAGGAAATCATCGACGTGGTCCGCGGCCACGGCGCCCTCGGGGAAATCCTCGTCCTCCAATGAGGACGAGGCGGCGTCCCGGGATGTCCCCAGCGAAGGCGGATGCAAGGATGAAAGAGAAGATACTCTTCCTCTGCACGGGGAACTCCTGCCGCAGCCAGATGGCCGAGGGCTTCGCCCGCGCGCTCAGGGGCGGCGTCATCGAGCCCCGCTCGGCGGGCATCGAGGCCCGCGGGCTCGACCCGAGGGCGGTCCGGGTGATGCGCGAGGCCGGGGTGGACATCGCGGGCCAGCGCTCCAAGACCGTGGACGAGGTGCTGGGGGAGCGCTTCGGCTGGGTGGTGACGGTGTGCGGCCACGCCCACGAGAGCTGCCCCGTCTTCCCGGGCGGGGCGCGCGTCCTCCACCGGGGCTTCGACGACCCGCCCCGGCTGGCCGAGGGCGCCCGGAGCGAGGCGGAGGCCCTCGCCCACTACCGCCGGGTGCGGGACGAGATACGGGCCTTCATCGAAAGCCTGCCGGAGGGGCTGGCATCGGGCTAGCCCCGCGGCTCGCGCGCGGAAACTTCGGAGGGGAGGATTCGTCATGCGCAAGGGGATCGGAGTCGCGCTGCTGTCCGGCCTGGCCCTGGCCGCGCCCGCCTCGGCGCAGATGGACGTCAAGGACATCTCGCTCAAGGCCGCCCAGGAGCTCGCCAACGCGACCCTCGAGGACTGCGCCAAGAAGGGCTTCAGGGTGGCCGTCACGGTGGTGGACCGCGACGGGCGGGTGAAGCTCATCATCCGGGGCGACGGCACCGGCCCCCACACCCTGAGCACCAGCCGCCGCAAGGCCTTCACCGCCCTCACCTTCAAGGCCACCACCATCGCCACCGTCGAGCGCGTGGCGAAGAACCCGGGCGCCGCCAACTTGAAGGATATCTCGGGCGTCCTGCTCCTGGGCGGCGGCGTGCCCATCAAGGTCGGCAGCGAGGTCGTCGGCGCCGTCGGCGTGAGCGGCGCCCCCGGCGGGGACAAGGACGAGGCCTGCGCCATGGTGGGCCTCAAGAAGATCGAGGGGATGCTGAGGTAGGGGAAAGCGGAAGAAGAACCGGAAGCGGAAAGCGGAAAACGGGCCGGGGGCGGGCGACCGTCCCCGGTTTTGTTCAGGGCGAGGCACGGGCCTCAGCGGCGCCGTCTCTTCGGTTTTGGGGGATGGAGGCGGGTGAGCTCCCCGGCCCTGGAGACGGTCACGATGAAAGGGGGAGAAAATGTTTCCACGAATCGGACGATAGCAGGTAAAGCCCTAACGAAAACTTCCGCCATTTGTGGACCCGTGAGGTTTCCCGCCGTCAGAACGAATGCAGCGGCGTCAGCCCTCACGATGGCCTGGATGTAAATGGAACGGCTTTTAATCCCCTTGTCTTTCGTGAGCACGGCCCAGTTGCGGTGGCCAACTTCCCGCAACCAGACGGAATCTTCGCGGTTTTCCGGGAAAAGTTCCGAGAGAACTCGAACCTCGTGGCCGTGGTGGCGGAGGGCCTCGGCAACGGCGATCCTGCCCAGGGAATGGTCGATGAAAAATGTGGGGAGGTCAGGCGGCCCGGACGGAGAGTTCACACCGGATGGCCTCTAGGATTTCCTCCCGGCTCCTGCCAAAGTCGCGCACCAGCTCCTCGATAGCCTCGCCGGCCTTCCACCGTTCGGCGATGACCACGGTGGGGATTCCGGTTCCCGCCAAGACAGGGCGCCCAAAGGATACGAGCGGGTCGATAACCACAGCCTTGGCTTCGGATGGCGTTTCCTTGCCTGCGGATGTGAATGGGAAAAGCTTGATGGGGAGACCCCTCCGATCCCGCTCGATTCGGCGAAGATGCAATCTTAGAATTTCTCGCATGGCGAGCTGGCCGTCCCGGGAAACGTTAATCAATTTGCCGTATTGATTCACAAAAAGGTCAAGACCGTTGGTTTCAAAGTCACTTTCGATAAGCGGGGAACGAGAGTTCAGGTGTTGCTTCAAATAGAACACGGCCCCGCGTACTTTTTGGAGGGAAACCTTATGTTCCCGGCGGATCGCATTGAGTATATGCGCTTCCACTAGATTGAGAAACGACAGTAACCGAAGGCTGGGAACGGGAACGGAGAGAATGGGCTTAAATTGTTTCAGTCCTGATCTTGTCTGGTATGTTTGCCCCACCGACCACGAGCGAAGCGTAGACTCAGGCACCGAAAGATAATGCGCGGCCTCGGCTATTCTGTAGGTTGGTAGTTCTCGCGGATCTTGTACGCGCAGGAACTTCGAGCCCTTTTGCCGCTGAGGAGTGGGTTTCATGGCGTTCCCCTTAGAGGCGGAAGGGGAAAACACTTAATCTATAGCAAACGGTGGACGAATAGACAACATGGCCCCCGGCGGCGGGAGCTCAGCCGAACAGCCTCCCCTGCCCCTCCCCGATCCCCCTCCTCCCCGCCGCAATCGCCGCCCGCTGCGCATTCGATAATGGCAATGCCTTAAGCGCCTCCGCGTCCACCCACATCGCGCCGTCAGCGTCCTTGAGTGAGATCCGCTTGCCCTCGGGCGGGAGGGCGCGGCGGAGGACGAAGAGGATCCTCCGGTGGGTGAGGACGCGCGCGGCGCGGGCGATCTCCCCGCCCGCCTTCCAGCCGGGGCCGAGATGTCTGGCGCAGGCGCGGGCCCACTCTCTCTCGGAGGGCTCGGGCCTGCCCTCCGCCATCCAGCCGGGGAGCTCCCAGAGGCCGCCGAAGAGGCCGTCCTCCTCCCGCCGCTGGGCGGCGGTGCCCGCCTTGCGCGCGGCGCAGAGGGCTTCGAGGGGGCAGTCCCCGCAGCGAGGGTTCCTGGGGAGGCAGAGGCGCGCGCCCAGGTCCATGAGGGCCTGGTTGAAGTCCCCGGGGCGGACCCGGGGGAGGAGGGCCTCCGCCTCTTTCTCGACCGCGGCTCGGCCGGGGGGCTTATCCACGGGCGGGGCGAGGTCGAGGAGGCGGGCGAGGACGCGGAGGACGTTCCCGTCCACGGCGGGGACGCGCAGGCCGAAGGCGATGCTCCCGACCGCCCCCGCCATGTAGGGGCCGAAGCCGGGGAGGGCGCGGAGGGCCGCCAGGCCGGCGGGGAGCTCGCCCCCGAGCCGCTCCGCCACCTCCCGCGCGGCCCGGTGGAGGCTGCGGGCGCGGCCGTAGTAGCCGAGCCCCTGCCACTCGGCCAGGACGGCCTCGAGGGGGGCTTCGGCCAGGGCGCGGAGGGTGGGGAAGCGGGCGAGGAAGCGCGCGTAGCGGGGGGCGGCCGTCCCGGCCCGGGTCTGTTGGAGCATGGCCTCGGAGACCCAGATGCGGTAGGGTTCCCTCTCCCCCCGCCAGGGCAGGTTGCGCCTCTCCTGGCCGTACCAGCCGAGCAGAAGCTCCCGCACGCGCCTGCGCCAGGCGGACTTCGGCGGGCTCAGCCGGGCCGCGCCGGGGCCGGATGCCCCGGGGCGGCGGATTTTGCGCCGGTTTGACATGACGAAGGCCCGCCGCGCTAACTAGCGGGAACCCCGGCCAGCCGGGCCGGGCACGATCGGATGGATGGCATTGTACGCCATGCACGGGACAAGCCGCCTTATAGGAATGGGCCTCGCCCTCCTGGCCGTGGGGTGTCTCGCCGCGGGCTGGGCCGGCCGGGCCCTCGCGGCCGCCGCGGCGGGCGGGGTGGTGATCGGGACGGTGCTCGACCTCTCGGGCCCGGGAGCGGCCGAGGGCAAGGAGGCCCGGGACGCTCTCCTCGTCGAGCTCGAGCGGGCCAACCGGGCGGGCGGGGGGATCGCGGGGCGGGGCATCGTCCTGCTGGGGGTGGACACCGGGGGCCGGCCCGCCCAGGCGGCCGAGGCGGTCCAGGCGCTGGCCCGGGAGCAGGAGGCGGCGGCCGTCATCGGCCCGGCCGGCATCCCGGAGGCGCGGGCGGCCGCCCGCGAGGCCGGGCGCCAGCAGATCCTCCTCTTCACCCTGACGGCGCCCGAGGAGCTGTTCGAGCCGGCGCGGCCCTGGGTGTTCTCCACGGCGGTGCCCGCCTCCCTGGGGGCGCGGGCCATCCTCTCCCACATGACGGCGGTGGGGGCCACCCGGATGGCGCTGCTGGGCGCGGGGGACGCGCAGGGGGCCGAGGGGCGCTCCCAGCTGAGCGCGCTGGCGCCCCAGGCGGGCATCTCCCTCCTGATGAACGAGGCCTACCGCGCCGACGAGCACAACTTCCTCCCCTTCCTGCACCAGGCGCGGGTGCGCGGGGTGGAGGCCTTCGTCCACTGGGGCGGGCCGGCGGCCCAGCTCGCCCTGGTGCGCGCCCGCATGGCGCTGGACCTGGGAGTGCCCGTCTACTTCGGAACGGCGCTCGGCTCCGCGCTTGACCTCAAAGAGGCGGGCCGCGCCGCCGAGGGGGTGGTGTTCCCGGCGGCGCGGGTGCCGGCGGCGGGGATCCTGCCCCCCGACGCCCCGGGCCTGCGCGAGCTCGCCGAGTTCCGCGAGGCCTTCATCCGGCGCTACCGGCGCCCGCCCGAGGGCGTGGCCGGCTTCGCCCACAACGGCCTGGGGCCGGATTCGCTGGTCATGGTCCGGATCAAGGGGGGGAAGTGGACCCTGGTGACCGTCCCCGGGGAGCGGTGACTTTCTATATAGTACAAATAATTAATATAAATAAAATATATACTCCGTCCTGAAAAGATGAGGCCGATTTTTTGGGGAAATCATCTTGGATTGATTGGCCTTCGCGGGTTGACAAGCGGGGAGGAGAGCCGTATATATACGATGAATTCAATCGGCGATCAATTGAGTCGCCTTTTTCGTCCCCGCCCCGGTAGGCGTGAAGGCCCGGCACGGAGGGTAGAGAGCCCATGTTCACCCTCTCCAAGCGCACCGACTACGGCCTGATGGCGCTCGCCTACTTGGCCGAGCAGGGCGAGGGCGAGGCCACCAACGCCCGGGCCATCGCGGCGGCCTACTGCATCCCCGCCGAGCTCCTGGCCAAGACGATGCAGACGCTCGCCCGGAGCGGCATCGTGGAGTCGCGCAACGGCCCCAAGGGCGGCTACGTCCTCTCGCGGCGGCCCGAGTCGATCAGCGTGGCGGAGGTCCTCCGCGCGATCGAGGGGCCCATCGCGATGGCGATCTGCCAGGCGGGCGAGACCACCGACTGCGACCAGTACCGGCACTGCCCCATCGCGCGGCCGATGGAGCGCATCCAGCGCAAGGTCACCAGCCTGCTGGAAGGGATGACGCTGCTCGACATGATTGGCACCCCTGTGGGAGAACCCCGATGAGCCTGAAGTTCCCCATCTACATGGACTACCAGGCCACCACCCCGACCGACCCCCGGGTGGTGGAGGAGATGCTGCCCTACTTCAACGAGAAGTTCGGCAACGCGGCCAGCCGCAACCACTCCTACGGGTGGGAGGCGGAGAAGGCCGTGGACACCGCCCGCGAGAAGATCGCCGCCGCGGTCGGCGCCGACCCGCGCGAGATCGTCTTCACGAGCGGGGCGACCGAGTCCGACAACATGGCCCTCAAGGGCGTGGCCGAGATGTACAAGAGCAAGGGCAAGCACGTCATCACTTCGGCCATCGAGCACAAGGCCATCATCGACTCGGCCAAGCGGCTCGAGACCTGGGGCTTCGACGTGACCTACATCGAGCCCCCCACCGACGGCATCACCACGGCCGAGATGGTGAGGCAGCACCTGCGGGACGACACCATCCTCGTCTCCATCATGACGGCCAACAACGAGGTGGGCGTCCTGAACGAGGTCAAGGGGATCGGCCAGCTCTGCCGCGAGAAGCGCGTCCTCTTCCACACCGACGCCACCCAGGGCTACGGCAAGGTGCCCATAAACGTGGACGACATGTGC
>JACPCT010000140.1 GCA_016184445.1 Candidatus Tectimicrobiota bacterium
CGGGGGCGGTCCAGCTCGCCGGGGGCGCGGTGATCACCGCGGTCGGGGCTTCCTACTTCTTCTCCTCCCTCTGAGGCCGGGGCGGGGTCTGCGCTCCCCTGCCGCGCGGGGAGCCCGTTTTCTTGTCCCCGGCGGAGGCGCGGTGGTATGCTCCCGGCGTCGCCATCGCCCCGGCCGGGGCGGGCCAGGCCTTGCGCTCCCGAGGGGAGAGAAGATGCCCCTCATCAAGATGACCAAAGGCTCCATCGACATCGGCATCGTCGTGCAGGACTTGGACCGCGCCGCCAAGTTTTACGGGGGCGTCCTCGGCCTCCCCATGGTCCGGGAGGTGGAGCTCACCCAGGAGAAGGCGCGCAAGGCGGGCTGCGCCTCGGGCCGCTTCCGCTTCAAGGCCTTCCAGGCCGGGGAGGTGCAGCTCAAGGTGGTCCAGGCGGACGCCAACCCGCCGGCGGGCGGGGGAAAGGTGGATCGCTCCACCGGCTACCGCTACATCACCTTCTCGGTGGAGAGCGTCGAGGAGACCGCCAGTGCCCTCAAGGCGGCGGGCGTCGATCTCGCGGGGGAAGTCACCGAGGTGGTGCCGGGCCGCTTCATCATCTTCTTCCCGGATCCCGACGGCAACATGCTGGAGTGCGTGGGGCCGAAGTAGGCGTGCCATGAAAACGCTGCCTTCTCCCCCACCCGCCGCTCCCGCACGGAAGGGGCCAGAGGACCGCTCCGGCGCCCCCGCCCCCATTTCCTTCCGCATGGGAAGCCGGGATGTTTGAAATCCTCCAGGCCTATCTGGCCGAGTTCACCTACGCGGGGATCTTCCTCGTCCTCTTCCTGTGCGGCCTGGGGCTGCCCGTCCCCGAGGACATCCCCATCCTGGTCTCGGGCTACCTCTCCCACCTGGGGACCATCCGCTTCTGGCCCGCCCTGGCGGTGAACCTGGCGGGGATCCTCCTCGGCGACCTCATGATCTTCTCCTTCGGGTACTGGATGGGCCCCCGGGCCCTGCAGCACCGGCTGATCCGGCTCGTGATGACCCCGCGGCGGGCCGCCAAGGTGACCCAGTTCTTCGCCAGGCACGGGAAGAAGGCCGTCTTCTTCGGGCGCTTCGTGGCCGGCCTGCGGGCGCCGCTCTTCCTCGCGGCGGGCGTCGCCCGGGTCCCCCCGCGGACCTTCTGCCTCATGGATGGCGCGGCCGCGCTGATCAGCGTCCCGGCGCTCTTCTCCCTCGCCTATTACTTCGGCGAGCAGCTGGACGCGCTGCGGGAGTTCTTGGGCGGCACCAAGAAGGTGATGGCGCTTCTGCTGGTGGCGGGAGCCGCCGTCTGGCTCGGGAGCCGCTTTCTGCTGCGCCGCTGGAGAGAAAGGAGAATCCCCGCCGCCTAGGGGACCTCAGGAGGCGGCGGGGCGGGGGGCGTCCCCGCCGAGGACCATGGTGATGTCGGCGGCGTGGGCGCCGCGCGGGTCCGTCCGCAGGACGTGCATCCGGCAGCCGATCCCCTGGGCGAGGTAGACCTCCCGCATGGCGTTGCCCACGCGCCCTGGGTTCTGGGAGCAGATGGCCAGCACGCAGGGCCCCGCCCCGCTGATGCAGACCCCCAGCGCCCCCGCCTTGCGGGCAGCGGCGAAGACCTCCTCCAGCGGCCCCATCAGCCCGGCGCGGTAGGGCTGGTGGAGGCGGTCCTCCATGGCGTTCCGGAAGAGCGCGTCCTGCCCCGTGGCGAAGGCGGCGAGGAGCATGCTCACCCGCTGCACGTTGAAGATGGCGTCGGCCAGGGGGACCTGGCGGGGCAGCTTCTGGCGCGCGGCCTTCGTGCTCACCTCGAACGAGGGGACCACGATGACCCACAGGTAGCGATCCACCACCGGCGCCCGGGTGTAGACGGTGCGCCCCGCCGCGTCCACCGCCGAGATGCAGAACCCCCCCAGCAGGGCGGGCACGACGTTGTCCGGGTGCCCCTCCATCTCCACGGCGAGCTGGACGAGGTCGTCCATGGTGAGCGGCCCGCCGAGCATGAGGTTCGCCCCCACCAGGCCCCCCACCAGGGCGGCGGAGCTGCTCCCCAGGCCGCGGGCGAGGGGAATGTGGTTGCGCTGCTTCATCCACAGGCCGCGGAAGGGGCGGCCCGCCTTCTCGTACACCCGCTTCACCGCCTGGACGCTGATGTTCGACTCGTCGCGGGGGATGGTGTTCTTCCCCTCGCCCTCCACCTGGATCGAGATGCCCCAGGGCAAATCGTCCAACTCGACCCGGTTGTAGAGCCGCAGCGCGACGCCCAGGGCGTCGAAGCCCGGGCCGAGGTTCGTGGTGCTCGCGGGAACCTGGACGCGGACAAGCGCCACCGGATCTCTCCTCGCCCGCGGGGGGTCAGGCCGCGATGTCCCCGGAGCGGGCCACGGCGCAGCCCGCCCCGCGCATCTCATCGAGGGCGCGCGCGCCGTCGCCCGGCTTGAGGTCCACCGCCCGGACGGCGTCCTCGACGACGACCACTTCCAGGCCCTCCCGCCTTCCGTCGAGGGCGGTGGCCCGCACGCAATAGTCCGTCGCGAGGCCGCACACGAAAATCCGCCTCACCCCCCTGCTCCGGAGGTCCGCCGCGAGAGCCGTGCCCTCGAAGCCCGAGTAGGCGTCGGCGTCCCGGCGGGTGGCCTTGGAAACGATGAAGTCCACCCTCGAGGCGTCCATCCCGGCATGGAACCGCGCCCCCGGCGACCCCGCCACGCAGTGGGGCGGCCAGGCGCCGCCCTGGGCCTTGAACGACACATGGCCGGGGGGATGCCAGTCCCGCGTGGCCACCTTGAGCCACCCCGGCACCGCCAGGAGCCGGTTCACGGGCGCCACGACTTGGTCCCCTTCCCGCACCTCAAGGGCCCCCCCGGGGCAGAAATCCACCTGGAGGTCCACCGCGACCAGGGCGTCCGACGCGCCCACGGCCAACCCGGGCATCCCCGGCCCTCCCGGCGTCAGCGCTTGCCGTTGCGGAGAAAGGCGAGGAAGCCCTGGATCGCCTGCGTCAGCTCGCCGAAGTACTGGCGGTAGAAGAAGGCGGACTGCCCCTGGGGGTCCTTCATCGTATCGCCGGCCCCGCCGCCCGGCTTGAAGGCGGCCATCTCGTCCACCTTGGAGAGCGCGTCGGGAAAGTTCATCTCGATGAAGTCCCGGTGCTCGGGGCCCATGATGACGATCCGGTCGGCCCAGTCCACCAGGTCGCGCGAGAGGGGGCGGGAGCGGTGCCGGCTCAGGTCCACGCCCGCGACCTCCGCCACCTTGATCGCTTCCACCGGGGAGGGGCTCCCGACGAAGGCGTGCGTCCCCGCCGACTGGACCTGGACGTCCTTGCGCCCCTCCCTCGACAGGAGCTTCCGCAGGAGGGCCTCGGCCATCGGCGAGCGGTTCATGTTCCCCGTGCAGACGAAGAGGATGTTCACGGCGCCTGGGTCCCCCCGGAAGGCGCGGCGAAATCGATCCGTATGTCCAAAGCCTCGCCGTTGCCCGGCCCGCGGCGGACCGCGACCGTGAGGGAGTCCCCGCTTTTCGAGAAAACCTCCTCGAACGCCTCCGGGGTGGCGACCGCCTTGCCCCCGGCCTGGAGGATGACGTCGCCCCGACGCAGGCCGGCCCGCGCGGCGGGCGCGCCTTCCTCCACCTGGGAGACCAGCAGGCCCTCCGCCTTGCCGCCCCCGAAGAATTTGGCCAGGGCGGGAGTCATGGCTTGAAGCACCAGGCCGAGCCGGCCGCGGTGCGCCGCCTGGGACTCCTCGCCCACCGGGATTGCCGCCCGGAGGGCTTCCGCCCTCGCGAAGATCGGCGCCTTCGTCCGCAGCGCCAGGGCGATGGCGTCCGACGGCCGGCTGTCAATCGAGAAGCTCCGCTCGGGCCCCTTGACGTCGATCAGGGCGAAGTAGGTGCCTCCCTTCAGCTCGGTGATCACCACGCGGAGCACCTCGCCCTTGAGCCCCCCGACGAGGTTCCGCATCAGGTCGTGGGTCATCGGGCGGGGCGGGGACACCTTGTTCAGCTCCATCAGGATGGCCTGCGCCTCGGAGGGCCCCACCCATACGGGCAGGACCACGCCCGCCTTCTTCTCCTCCAAGAGGACGACAGGCTGCTGGTTCCGGGGGTCCACCATCACGCCCCGGACCTGCACCTCGCGGAGCGGGGCCTTCTCCTCCCCGGCCGGCGCCGGACGGGCGGCGGCGAGGAGCAAGGGGAGCGCAACCACAACGGTCCACCGGCTGAGGCGGGGCGCGCCCATAGACAATCCCCCGAGGCGGCTCAGCATTTCTGCGCCGCTAACGTTTTTCGGCGGTCGCCGGCCGGAACACGCATTCCGGAATGGAGAGATCCGCCCGCTGTCCCGGCTTCTCCTCCACCTTCGTCTCGAACACGCCGTCGCAATCGGCATCCATCAGGGTGATGTCGAAGGGATACTTCCCATCCACGTCGATGTTGATGGCGAAGACGATGCCGTTGATGGACAGCGTCTCGAACTGGAACCCCCATTCGTCGACATACTGCTTGAAGAGGGTCTCGTCGCCCGGAATCCGGTCCGTGAGGTTCCGCCTCACCCATCCTAGGAACTTCGAGCGGGCCACGTTGGGGGCGTCGAACCCCTCGGCGCGGCGCGCGATGGGCCCTCCTTCCCCCGCGATTTCGGGGAGTCCCTGGGCGGTAGCGGGCGGCGCGGAAAAGGCTTGGAGGGCCAGCCAGCCGCCGAGCAAAAAGAGAACCCAAGGCTTGACCATGCGGGAGACCCCACCGGAGCTCGCGGCGGAATGCCCGTCTTCAGGGGAAAATCCTTGAATCCAGGCCCTCCAAACGGCTTCAAGGTAACACCCGCCGGAGGGGCAGGCAAGACGCCGCTTCCGCCGCGCCCGGCCTTCTCTCCAGCGGATAGCCCCCGCCCGCCGCCTTGACACACATGGCTCCCTGATACACCTTTTCTTGTCGCAGGCTCTCCCCCTGGCAACTCGGAGAACCCTCGGAAAGGGCCCCACCGGCCGCGGCGCTGACCACCGCCGCAGGAGAAGCGCGCAGGATGCAGCGCATCAAGCTCGCCCAGGCGGCGCCGGGAATGGTGACCGCCCGCCCCATCGAGGCGCCG
>JACPCT010000141.1 GCA_016184445.1 Candidatus Tectimicrobiota bacterium
GGCGGGGCCAGCCCTTGCCGCGGAGCTCCCGCTCGCCGCGCCCGTAGCCCGTCAGCAGCAGGATGGAGCGGCAGCCCGCCGCCCAGCCGGCCTGGAGGTCGGAATACTTGTCCCCCAGCATGAAGGAGCGGGAGAGGTCTACCCCGTGCTCCTCGGCCGCCTTGAGCAGCATGCCGGGATGGGGCTTTCGCATCGGGCAGTCCTTCCTGTAGGCGGGCTCGTCCGAGTCGGGGAGGTGGGGGCAGTAGTAGACGGCATCCAGCCTCGCCCCCCCGCGGGCCAACTCCTGCTGGAGCTTCTCGTGCACCTTCCCGATCATCCATTCCGGGAAATACTTGCGCGCCACCCCGGCCTGGTTGGTGGCCAGGATGGCCAGCCAGCCCGCCTCGTTGACCTGGCGCACCGCGGCCGCCGCGCGCGGGAGGAGCTTCAGCTGGTCGAGGTGGGTCACGTAGCCCACGTCCACGTTCAGCGTCCCGTCCCGATCGAAGAAGACCGCAGGCCTGCCGCTCACCGATCCCCATCCCCCCGCGCCGGAAATCCGGGCCGGTTCCGCTCCGCCAACAGCGACATAACCTCCGCCGCCACCCGCTCCGCCCCGATCTCCCGCATGCAGCGGTGGTGCCCCAGCGGGCAGGTGCGCTCGAAGCAGGGGCTGCACTCCAGCTCCTGCCGGATCAGCCGGTGATGCCGGCTCCGGGGGGCCGTCCGCCGGGGGTCCGTGGGCCCGAAGAGCGCGACCGTCGGCGTCCCGACCAGCGCGGCCACGTGGAGGGGGCCGGTGTCGCCCGCCACGAGGACGCCCACCCGCTCCAGCAGGGCGGGGAGCATCTTCAAGTCGTCCCGCCCGGCGAGGCTGACGGCGGCGCCCCCCGCTTCCCGGCACACCCTCCCGGCCATCTCCCGCTCGCCCGCCCCCCCGAGGACCACGACCCGGGCGCCGGCCTCCCGCGCCAGCCGCCTGGCCAGCGAGGCGAACTCCTCGGGCGGCCAAGTCTTGGACTCCCCGAAGAAAGCCCCGGGGTGAAGGCCCACGACAGGCCGCGAGTCCGCCCCACAGGCCTCCGCCAGAAGGCGCTCCGCCGCGCGCGCGTCCTCCGCCCGCACCGGGAGCCGGGCCTCACGGAAGGCCGGCCGGACCCCCGCCCCCTCCAGGATCCCCAGATAATAATCCACCAGATGGGGAGGCGGGGATTCCGGCGGAGGCGGCACCACGTGGGAGAGAAGCCATCCGCGCCCCTCCGTGGCGTAGCCCACCCGCCGCCGCCCGCCGATCCACCGGGCCAGAAGGGCGGCGCGGAAACTGTTCGGGAGAAGCCACACCGCTTCGGCGCTCCCGCTCCCCAGCCGCCCGCGGAGGGACCAGGCGCCCCCCCACCGGCCCCGGGCGCCCTCCCCCCCGACGCGGTGCACGGCGTCCAGCCAGGGGTACCCCTCCAGGAGCCCCGCCGTCCAGGGGCTGGCCACCGCCCCGATGTGCGCCTCGGGAAAGGCCGCCCGCAGGGAGGCGAAGAAGGGCGCGGCCATGGCTGTATCTCCGATCCAGCTGGGCGCGAGAACGGCGTGGCGGCCCTTCTTCTCCCAAGCGGCGGAAACCATCGGCCCCTCCTGGGCGGGCCGTCACCGGGAAGGGGAAGAAGCCCGCGCCGCCCCGGAGCGCGCCCACCGGCCACGCTATCAATCGGCCGGGGGAGCGTCAAACAGAGGGTTACAGGGAGGCGGCTTTGCATCCGCAGGGCGGCTCAGATAGGGTGTAGGAGGCGCCGCCGGGCCCGCCGATAGGGGTATCGCTTGAAGAAACTTCACCGCTACATCTTCGGCGAGGTCTTCACCTACTTCCTCCTCTGCCTGTTTCTCCTTACCTTCGTCCTGCTCCTGAACCGGATTTTCCAGCTGACCGACCTGGTGGTGGGCAAGGGCGTCCCCTTCGGCCTGCTCGCCCGGCTCCTCCTCACCCTGATGCCCGTCCTCCTGCTGGCGGCGCTTCCGGCGGCGGCCCTCATCGCTTGCATCCTGGCCTTCAGCCGCCTCTCGAACGACAGCGAGTCCATCGCCATGACGGCGACCGGGATGAGCCTCTACTCCCAGCTCGTGCCGGTGGGCGTCCTGGGCTGCATGGCCGCCGTGGCGAGCGCCTTCCTCATGCTCTACGGGCTTTCCTGGAGCCAGCGGGTGACCGAGGCCATCACCGCCGAGATCTTCCAGACGCGGGCCGCCGCCTTCGAGATCCGCGAGCAGGTGTTCAACGACACCTTCGACGGGGTCGTCCTCTACGTCCGCAAGATCGAAGGCCGGGACCGCAAGATGCGGGGCATCCTCATCTCCGACTCCCGGGAGCCCGAAAACACCCAGGTGATCTTCGCGGAGGAGGGCATGCTGGTGAGCGACGCCGCCAGCCGCAGGCTCGTCCTCCACCTCTCCCAGGGGACCCTCCACAAGTTCGGCTCGGAACCCGGCAAGAAAACCGGGCAGGCCCCTCAGCCCGCCCCGCCCTCCGCGCGCGAGAACCCCTACCAGGTCCTGCGCTTCTCCACCTACGACCTCAACATGGACCTCACCCAGACCCTCCGGGAGACCCGCGCCTTCCGGACCAGCCTCCGCGCCCAGCCTGTCGCCGCCCTCAGGAAGCAGCTCGAGGCCCTGGAGCCCGGCACGGTCAAGTACAACGCCGTGCTGGTCGAGCTGCACAAGAAGTTCGCCACCCCCCTCGCCTGCCTGATCCTCGCCCTCCTCGGAGCGCCCCTGGGGGTGCAGAACCGCCGGAGCGGCCGCCACGGCGGCTTCGCCCTCAGCCTCGCCGTGCTCCTCGTGTACTACCTCCTGGCCACCTTCTCGGAGGGAATGGGCGAGAGCGGAGTCCTCCCGCCCTCCCTGGCCGCCTGGGGGCCCAACGCGCTCCTGCTGGGCCTGGCGCTCTGGGCCATCCGGCGGGTGGTCCGGCGGGGGGCGGTGGACCTCTTCGGCCTGCTCGACCGCGCCCTGGAGAAAGTTCCCCTCCCCCGCAGGCTCCAGCCGAGGACGGCGGCGTGAGTATCCTCCGGCGCTATGTCCTGCTCCAGTTCCTCCGCCTGGCCGGGCTCTGCCAGGCGGGGGCCATCGTCATCTTCCTCATCGCCGACTTCGTCGAGAACATCGACAACCTCCTGGAGAAGAATGCCGCCTTCGTGGACGGCCTCCTGTATTTCGTCCTCAAGATCCCCCAGATGGTGTTCCTCTCCATCCCGGTCACGGTGCTCCTGGCCTCGATCCTCTGCCTCGTCCTCCTCACGCGGGGGAACGAGGTGGTCGCCATGCGCGCCTGCGGGGCCAGCATCTACCAGGTGGCCACCCCGCTTCTCGCCGCGAGCTTCGCCATCAGCCTCCTAGCCTTCGTGCTGAACGAGCGCGTCGTCCCCTACGCGAACCGGCAGGGCTACTACATCTGGCGGGTCCACATCAAGAAGATCCCGGTGGAGAACTTCACCCACAAGGACAAGCTCTGGTACCGGTCCGGGGACAACACCTTCTGGAACATCGCCTACTTCGACCCCGGCAGGAACGCCATGACGAAGGTGACGCTCTTCCGCCTCGACAAGAACGGCCGCCTCACCCAGCGGGTGGACGCCGACCGGGTCGAGTGGTCCCCCGGCGAGAACCAGTGGCGGTTCCGCAACGGCGTCGTCTTCCATTTCGAGGGGGAGAACGAGATCCGCCACGAGCCCTTCGGCACGGCACACTTCGAGCTCCGCGACAGGCCCGAGGACTTCAAGAACACGGGCAAGAAACCCGAGGACATGAGCTGGCCCGAGCTCCGCCGCTACATCCGCTCCCTCCGGAAAAGCGGAGTGGACGCCACCCGCTACGTCGTGGACATGTGGGCGAAGCTCTCGACCCCCTTCGTGAGCTTCGTCCTCGCGCTGGTGGGGATCCCCTTCTCCCTCCGGTCCAGCCGCAGCTCGGGGGTGGCGCTGGGGGTGGCCATCGCGGTCCTGATCGGGGCGGGATATCTGGTGCTCTTCTACGCGGGCCTCTCGCTGGGCCACGCCGGCCGGCTCCCTCCCCTGGCGGCCGCCTGGGGGCCGAACGCCCTCTTCCTGGCGGGGGGGGCCTATCTGCTGTCCCACCTGAGGAGCTGAGCGAGGCGCCTCACTTCTCCTTCGCCGAGGAAGCCTCCAGCGCGAGGCGGGCCAGGGCGCCGGCGCCCTCGATCTCGAGACCCACGCGCAGCACGCGCACCGCCTCCCCGGGCAGCCAGGGAGCCAGCTTCACCGCGTCCTTCTCGGTGGTGAGCAAGAGGTCCGCCCCCGCGCGCCGGAGGCTCTCGGCCAGGCGCTCCGCCTCCAGCGGCCCATAGGCCGCGTGGTCGGGGTAGGCGTGATGGGCCGCCACCGCCACCCCCAGCCCCGCGAGCATGGCCGCGAAGCCCTCCGGCCGGGCGATCCCGCTCACGGCGACGGCGCGGACCCCCCGGAGCGCATCCGCCGAGAACGGCTCCCGGAGCGTCCCCGCCGGGAAGACCCGCCCATTCCCCCAGGGCCGCTCCCCCCGCACGAGGACCAGGTCCCACTCCCGCCGCAGGGCCAAGTGCTGGAAGCCGTCGTCGAGGACGATCACCTCCGCCCCGAACTCCCGCACGGCCCGCTCCGCCGCGTCGGACCGGACGGCGCCCGTCAGCACAGGGACCTGGGGGAAGCGCCGCGCCAGCATGGCGGCCTCATCCCCCGCCGGAGGAGAAGACAGCACGCTCCCCTTCCCGTCCCCCACCACCGTCACCCCGGCCGTGCCGCCCCGGTAGCCCCGGCTCACCACCGCGGGCCGCCTCCCCGCCTCCAGCAGACGGGAGATCACCCAGGCCACGGCCGGGGTCTTCCCCGTTCCGCCCAGGGTGAGGTTCCCGACCGAGAGCACCGGGGCCGGGACGCTTCTCGAAGGAAGGGCGCCCCTCTCGTACAAACGGCGCCGCAAGGCCATCCCCGCCCGGTAGACGGCCCCGGCGGGCGCGAGCCACCAAGCGAAGGCCCGGGCCCAGACTGGGGCACCCTCCTCCCCGTCCAGGGCCATGAGCAGCGGGTCCCGCCCCCTCATCGAAGCCCCTCCGCCGGGCCCAGCAGATCGAGGAGGAAACCGGTCGTGCGGGCCGCCGCCCCCTGGTTGGCCTTCACCACCTCCTGGGCGGCCTCGCCGGCCCGTCCGCGGGCAGCAGGGTCCGCGAGCCAGCCCTCGAAGGCCATCCCCAGGGCGTGGGGCCCCTCCACCTGGATCGCGCCGCCCCTCCCGCCGATGAAGGCGAGCGCGGCCCCCTCGTAGGCCCCGGCCAGCCGTCCCATCACGTCGAGCAGCACCACCCCCCCCGGCGCGGGCCGTCCCCCCCCCTCATTCGACCAAGCGCTCCAGCGGACGGGCGCCAGCCCCTCCGCCCGCAGCACAGCCTCGGCCTCGTCAACGCGCGGGAGGTGGCGCGGGGCGACGAGCAGCCCCAGCCGGGGATGCCGCTCCCGCGGCCCCCGGAGGGCGCGGGCCACGGCGGCCCCCTCCCCCGGATGGGTGCTCCCCGCCACGATGACGGGAGCGCCCGCCTCAAATCCGTACGCGGCGAGGCCCTCGCCCGGCTCCGCCGGGAGAAAAGCGTCGTACTTGAGGTTCCCCGCAGCGAGCACCCGCCGGGCCCCCAGGGCCTGGAAGCGCCGGGCGTCCCCCTCCTCCCGCGCGGCCACCCCGCTCAGCTCCTCCACAGGGGAGCCGAAGAGGGGGAAGAACCGCCGGTAGCCGCGGAAAGAGCGCTCGGAGAGGCGGCCGTTCACCACCGCCACGGGAATCCCGCCGCCCGAGGCCAGCCGGATGAGGTTCGGCCAGAGTTCGGTCTCGATGAGGGCCAGGGCCGAGGGCCGGACCCGGCCCAGCGCCCGCCGGACGGCGAAGGGGAAGTCGAAGGGAAGATAGAAGGCCGCCTCGGCCCCCGGGACCCGCGAAGCGGCCTCCCGCCCCGTGTCCGTCACGGTGGAGAGGACGACCCGCAGGCCGGGCCG
>JACPCT010000142.1 GCA_016184445.1 Candidatus Tectimicrobiota bacterium
GACCCCGCCGCGACGGGGCCGATCATGGAGCGGTGCCGGAAGTCCTCCCGGCTCAAGACGTTCGTGACGTGGACCTCGTAGACGGGAAGGCCCGTGCCCGCGACGGCGTCCCGGAGCACCACGCTGGTGTGCGTGTAGCCGCCGGGGTTGAAGATACAGGCCGCGCACTTCCCGGCCGGGGCCCGGCCCGGATCGAGGGGCTTCAGCCCCGCCGCCCGCTGGAGGGCGTCCACCAGCTCCCCCTCGATGTTGGACTGGAGACAGTCGAGCTCCACCCCCTCCGCCTTCGCCTGGGCGCGGAGCGCCTCCTCCAGGCACGCTAGGGAGGTCAACCCGTACTTTTCCGGCTCGCGCGCGCCGAGGAGGTTCAGGTTGGGTCCGTTCAGGAGCAGGATACGCACGTCGCACCATCCGAAAGGGAGACAGGCCGCCGGGGGTACTGAGCCGGCGCGATGGTAGGGCAGCCCCCCGGGATCGTCAACGCGCCCTGAAAGCGGCCCGCCTCAGCCCTTCACCGGCCGGCCGGACAGGGCGGTCCGCCAACCCCGGGAGGAGAGCTCGCATCCGTAGCGGACCTTCCCGATCCGCTCCAGGAGGACGAAGCGGGGCTTCCCCCTCCGCCTCTTCTTGTCGCTTTCGACCGCTCCCTCCAGCTGGCGCAGCGCCGGGGGCCGCCGCATGGCCGTGGGCAGCCCGAAGCGTTCGAGCAGCGCGACCAACCGCTTCACGTCCCCCTTCGGGCACAGGCCCTCCCCGCACGAGAGGCGCGCCGCCGCCGCCATCCCCATGGCCACGGCCTCCCCGTGCAGCAGCCGCCGCGAGTAGCCGGCGAGGGTCTCGATGGCGTGGCCGAGGGTGTGGCCGAAATTCAGGCTCTGCCGCAGCCCCGTCTCCCGCTCGTCCTTCTCCACGATCCGCGCCTTGAGGCGGCAGTTCTCGGCCACGACCCGCTCGAGCGCGGCCTTGTTCCGGTCCTGGATGCGGGCGGCGTTCCGCTCCAGGTAGGTGAACAGCGCCGCGTCGGCGATGGCGGCGTGCTTGACCACCTCGGCCATGCCCGAGCGGAACTCCCGCGCGGGGAGAGTGTCCAGGCTCGCGATGTCGCTGAGGACGGCGGCGGGCTGGTGGAAGGCGCCGATGAGGTTCTTGCCCAGGCGGTGGTCGACGGCCGTCTTGCCGCCCACCGAGCTGTCCACCTGCGCGAGGAGAGAGGTGGGCGCCTGGATGTAGGGGATCCCGCGCAGGAAGATGGCCGCGGCCAGCCCCCCCAGGTCGCCGATCACCCCACCGCCCAGGGCCACCAGGCCGCAGCCGCGGTCGAGCTTGAGGGAGGCCAGCCGATCAAAGATCCGCGAGAGCTGGGCGAGCGACTTGCTCCGCTCCCCCGCGGGCACGGCCAGCAGCTCCGCCCGGATCCCCGCCTCGCGGAGGGAGGCGAGGGCCGCCGGCCCGTAGCGCCGGGCCACGTTGCGGTCGCTCACCACCAGGGCCCGCCCGCCGGGAAAGCAGGAGCAGGCGGCCTCCCCCAGGCGGCGCAGGGCCGAGGCACCAATCCAGATCGTGTAGCTCCGCTCGCCGAAGGCCACGCGGACCGTCCTCACTCCCCGGCCTCCATCGCCCGGTAGGCCAGACCGGCCGCCACGGCGGCCACGGGCCCCAGGGTCTCCACGTAGTGCGGATCGAACACCTCCGCCGCCACCTGGACGTTGTGGAAAGGCTGGAGGATCTCGGCGGGGATATCCAGCGAGGTGGCCAGGAAGGCCGGCAGGCCCTCGAGGCGAACACCCCCTCCGCACAGCACCAGGCGGGTGACGCGCTCCCCCGCGCTCATCTCCCCCAGGAGCTGGAAGGTGCGCCCCAGCTCCAGCCCCAGGCGCTCGGCTTCCTCCCGCACCGCTTCGGCCGCGGCGCGCGGGCTGGGAACCGGCTTCGCCCCGAGCTTCATCGCCTCGGCGTCGGCCGCGCTCACCCTGAGGCTCTTCGCCAGGGCCGCCGTCACCGCCGCCCCGCCGTGTGGGATCACCCGGGTCAGCAGGGTGCGCCCGGCCCGCAGGACGTGCACGAGGGTCTGGCTGGCCCCCACGTCCACGAGCCCGATGGACTCTCCCGGATCATCGACTCCCGCGAGTTCGACCGCGCTCTCCAGGGCCAGGAGGGCGACGTCCACGATCTTTGGCTCGTACTCGAGGTGGCGGAAAAGCTCCACCAGCTCCGCCAGGGGCTTCCTCCGCACCGCCACAAGGAGGAATTCCTCCATCCGCTTCCCCTCGACCTCCACCCGCCCCATCCGGCTGTGGGAGAGGCGGGCCTCCGCCACCGGGAAGGGGAGGACCTGGGCGGCCTCCGCCTCGATGGCCTCCGCCACCGGCAGGGCGGCGTCGGAGGGAATCCGCACCGGGCGGACCACGGCGGCCGAGCCCGAGAGGGCGACCACGACCTCGCGCTCCTTCGCCTTCTCCGCCGCGACCAGCTCCTCGAAGGCCCGCATCACCTCCTCGGGGTCGCGGATGAGGCCCTCGTCCACCGCGCCCGGGGCGAGGGAGGCCATGCCCAGGCGCTTGAGCGCGAGCTTCTTCTTGCGATGCTCGAACTGGACCAGCTTGACGGCGTAGCTGCCGATGTCCACGGCGAGGGGGAAACGCGATTTGCCGAACACGGCGCTCCTTCCGGGGCGAGGGAAACCCTAGGGAAGGTGGATCGGAACCCAGATGAAGGTCAAGGCCAGCAAAACGAGGCACCCGTAGCCGAGCCGCCTCCTCCCGGGGGAGAGAGGTTCCCATTCATCCAGCAGCGGCGGGTGGCTCCGGCTCAGAAAGAGCACGATCACCCCCCACAAGAGCCAGCCCTCCCACCAGTAGGCCATGGCCAGCAGGCCGATGCCCACTCCGAACGTGATCGGCCGGTGCCAGTGCCCGAAGAGGGTGTAGACGATGTGCCCCCCGTCGAGCTGCCCCGCCGGGATCAGGTTGAGGGCGGTGACCAGGAATCCGCACCAGCCCGCGAAGGCGATGGGATGGAGCACCACGTCGCTCCCTTCCCCCACCGGGCCCAGGACGAGACGGGCCGCCAGGTCGAAGAGCCAGGGCGTGCCCAGCCCGAGGCCGGAGGCCGAGCCCTCCCCTCCCCCCGGAACGACCCGTGAGAGCGCGAGGCCCGCCAAGGCCGCCGGAACGGCCACCGCCATGCCCGCCAGGGGGCCGGCGGCCGCCACGTCCAGGAGGGCGTTCCGGTTGAGGATCCGCCCCCGGATGCGGATGACGGCGCCGAACGTGCCGAAAAGGGTCGGGGCCGGAAGAAAATACGGGAGCGATGCCTCCACGCCCCACCGCCGGCTTGCGAAGTAGTGCCCGCACTCATGGGCGCCCAGGATCAGGAGCAAGGTCGCGGCGAAGGGAAATCCCCGGGCGAGCAGCCAGGGATGGGCGAGGATCGCCTGAGGGTGGACCCCGCGCTGCAAAGCCCCGGCGGCCAAGGTGGTGAGCACCGTCGCCAGCAGCAAGAGGGCGGGGACCACCCAGCGCCTCGTGGTTCGGGAGGAAAAGCGGGCCGACCTCTCCCCGGGAGCAAAGTCCCGAGGGTCGAAGCCCGGCTCCCAAGGAGGATGGGGCCAATCCAGGGGGCCCGGCCGGGATGGGGGGAGGGGAGGGGGCACGCGCTCATCCTCGGGCGGCAATTCTTTCGAGCCTACCGCTCCCCCCTCTCGGGCGCAAATCGGCCCCGGGGAGGGATCCCGGAGAGCATCCTTGACACTCTCCCCTTCTATTCCTACCCTAGGTGGGGAGGCAGCGCTGTCCAATTTCTCTTTCCCGCAACACCTTTTCCATTTCACGATGAGACGACTCGCATACGCCGGAACTGTTCTTATCGCCGCCTGGGCGCTGGCCGGCGCGATTTGCGCGCACGCCGCCAACGCCCCCTCCCCCCTCACCGCCCAGGCTCCCCTGCGCGAGAAGTGGACCGCACCCGCTCCCTCCCAGCCTGATCGCTCGCGCGAGGAGCTTCTCGAGCTGGTTCGGCAAGACCCTCGAGGCGCCCGGGCCGAGGCGGCTCTCTACGACCTCGCCCGCGTTGAATACGCCGGCAAGCGCTACGCGGAGGCCGCCGGGCACCTGAAGGCTCTCCAGAGCCGTTTCCCCCTTTCTGCCCTCTATTCGGACAGTGAGTTCTGGCTCGGCCTCTCCCTCCAGGCTGCCGGGGATGCGGAGCACGCCTGGCTCCCCCTGCGCGGGAGCCTGAGCCGGGAAAGGCACCCCCTGCGGCGCGCCATCCTGCTGGCCGTCCTGGGCGAGGTCTACGAGGCCCGGAACGATCTCTTCGCCGCTCTACTCTCATACGCGGAGGCGTTGAGCGCGGGTGAGCAGATCCCCCTTCAGGAACGCCTCATGGCCCAGCTGCGGCTCTTGGCCGAGGGGAAGGTGGCCCAGCACCAGCTTTTGTCCGTGACCGAGAAGTTC
>JACPCT010000143.1 GCA_016184445.1 Candidatus Tectimicrobiota bacterium
AGGAGCACCCCTTCGAGCGCCCCGTCCTTGGCCAGCTTGAGAGGGACGCGCCAGCCGTCCGCCATGGCCAGCACGGCCTCTTTGAGGGGGCGATCCGCACGCACGCGCACGTGGACGGTCGAACCCAGGTAGGTGCGGATGTGCCCCCCCTCTTCGCCCCGGCTGGCCTTGAGCCCCGTGTACTCGGGCGGGAAGTACACCACCTCGATGCCCGCCACCTCGGGCGGCTGGACCACCTTCACCTCGACCGGGACCGAGCGGAACCGCCCCGCCCAGGCGGTCACCCGCACGTCGTGCTCCCCTCCCGCCCAGTTGGCGCGGAAGCGGTCCTCGCCAGCCTTTTCCATCGCCAGGCGGCCGGCCGGGGCATCGCCGCCCCCCGCCGCCGGGGCGATCTCCAGCGTCACCCTGTCCGGCTTGCGGCCCTCGGTCCGGACCTCGAAGGCGACCGGAGAGCCGGGCAGCACGCGCTCGGCGCTCGCGGTGAGAAAGACGTGCGTGATCCGCGAGGGCATGAGGTCGAAGGCGTTGACCAGCAGGTAGCCCGCCCTCGGGTAGAGGCCGGGCCACAGCAGCGCGCAGGCCAGCACGGCCGCCCCCAGCCAGCGCGCGAGGCGGGCCATCTCCCGGGGAGCGGCGTAGGAGACAAAGGAATCGGGCTGAAGACCCTGGACCTGCGCACCCGTCTCCTCGACGAGGGCGTCGATGAGCTCGGGCGAAGTCGGGTCGTCCGGCCCCAGCCTCCCCTTGCGCGGGAAAAGCTGGAGGGAGCTGATGAGGTTGCTGCCCAGATCCGGCCGCTCGCCCTCGATCTCCAGGGCGAGGCTCTCCCGCCCCAGCCCCCGGCGCAGATGGAGGAAGGGCCACGCGAGCCCTCCCCCCAGCAGGGCGAGGCTCAGGACCAGGTAGGCTACCGCCGCGTAGCCGAACAGGGGCTGGAGCGCCACCGCCGCGGGCGCGAGCAGCAAGACCCCCAGCAGCGCCAGCGCCGCGATCAGGGCCGCCTCCAGGCGGCGGACCTTCAGGCGCCCATCGAGCACCCGCCCCAGGAAATCCAATATCTTCTGGTATGAGGATTCCGCCATCTGAGCCTCACCCGACAACGGGGGGAAACCCGGGCCGAGGGACCACCCCTCGCCTCACTCGACTCCCTTGCGCCCCATCACCACGACCACCGTCGGCCTGGGGAGATTCTCCCGGCTGACGACCAATGGGCCCTGCTCGACCCGGCGGACTTCCCGGGAGCCCGCCAGGAAACGGCGCAGGCGCTCGTCATCGTCCCAGTAGTGCATGGGGATGGCGATGTGGGGCTGGAGCTGGCGCACGATCTCGAGGGCGACCCCTTGGTGCGCACCTCGAAGGTGCGCTGGGTCACGGGCACATTGTAAATCAAAACGTCCCCCACGGTCCTGCGCACCTCCGCCCACTCCATCCCCTCATCCCGCAGGCCCCGGATGACCAGGGGGCTGCCCTGGAGGACCCAGACCGAGTTGTGGTGGGGATGCTCCCTCCCGATGGTGACGGCGTGGGGGTTGACCTGGGGGATGGGCAGGCCGATCCCATGCCCGAAGGGGTCGGTGAAAATCCGCGTTCCCCCCGGCGAGGTGACTTGGAAGGCCGAGTGGCCGAACCATTGGATGGAGAAGGACCGGGCCTTCTTCTCGCCCCCGGCGGTGAAGGCCACCAGGCGGGCCCCGTGATCCCGCCGCACCACCTCGGGGGCGCAGCGCGCCTCGGCCTGTCCCGGGAGGAGCCACCCCCCCGCCAGGAAGAGGCAACCCAGCAGCCGCGCCATCGTTCTCACGCCAGCCCCCACAGCCGCCTCAGCGTCCACTCGCAGGCGGGCAGCAGGATCAGCACGAACCCCACCCAGGGGATGCTCCACAGGCGCACGTCGCGGACCTCGAGGATCTTCGAGGGAACCTTCCCCTGGAGGGCATCGAGGACGCCCTTCTCCAGCTTCTGGGGGTCTTCGCCCGCCGCCCGCAGGAACACCCCGCCCGTCTTCGCCGAAAGGCCCTGGAGGCGGTCCCAGCGGGGGCTGACGTCGGTCCACTCCGCCCCGCCCGCGCCTCCGCCCACGCTCAGCGTCCGAACGGCCTGGCCCAGATGCCGCTGCCCCAGCATGGCGGCCACCTCGGCCCGGTAGCTGCCCCGTCCGCTGGGGCGGAAGCGCGCCTCGAACTCCCCCGTGTCCGCCCGGAACTCCGCAGCGAGGGTCTGGACGTTCCCGTAGAGATCCCGCAGGGACACCCGCACGGCGGCGCCATGGGCGGGCCGGTAGTCGTCGTCCAGCACCTGGATCCGGGCGACGTAGAAGCCTTCCTTGCCCGGCTCGGCGTCCGGGAGGATCTGGACCTGGGAGCTGGTCGGGTCGCCCGAGAGCCAGCGGGTCATCTGGGCGACGAGCTGGGTGTAGAGCTGGTTGCTCTTCTCGGCCGCCACCATCCCGAAGCTCCACCGCCAGGTGTCATCGCTGAGCACCGAGAGAATCCTCCCCTCGCCCAGGCGCCGCGCCCCGATGAGGGCGGCGCCGCCCCCCTCCCCCCCGGCGGCGAGGAGCGTCTGGCCCTCCTCGCTGCGGGCGGTGAGGTTCAGCCGCCGCAGGGGGGGGAAGCTCGCCCACATCCGGGCGTTGGTCTCGGGGTCCGGGGAGAGGCGGGTGACGGGGTGGCGCGCGCCCGAGTCGGTCAGCTGGCCCGCCGCCCGGGCGGCGGCGACGTAATCGCTGGCCGGGGAGATGCGGACGGGCAGGAGTTCCTCGATGGGCGAGCGCGCGTAGCCGCCCGCGCCGAAGGAGGCGCGCCCGCCGAAGATCCAGAAGGCCCCTCCCTTCCGCACGTAGTCCTTGACGCGCTCGAGGTAGTAGTTGCTGAAATACTCCTGGGCCGAGAAGTTGTCGAAGACGACGATCTCGAAGTTCTTGAGCTCCTCGAGGAACAGCCGGTCCACCGGGAAGGGGACGAGGCTCAGCTCCTGGGTGGGGACGCCGGGATCGTCCTCCGAGGTGCGCAGGAAGACGAAGGAGACCAGGTCGATGGCAGGATCGCGCTTCAGGGCCGCGCGCAGGAAGCTGTAGTTCCAGGAGGGCGCGCCGGAGATGGTCAGGATGCGGATCTTGTCCCGACGCACCTCGAGAGGAATCTCCACCCGGTTGTTCGATTCCACCAGCTCGCCGCGCTGGACCGGCGTCTCCACCGAGAGGAGGAGGCTTCCCACCTCGTTCGGGGTGAAGCGGAATTCGATCTTCTGCGCGGCCGGATCGCCCCGGACGTCCACGGTCTGGGTCCGCACCACGCGGCCCTCCCGGGTGAGCGCCACCGGCAGCCTCAGCCCCGAGTAGCCCCGCACGGAGAGGGTCACCTCAAGCTGCACCTCCTTGTCCTGGAAGGCGATGCGCGGGGCCCGAACCTCGTGGAGGGAGATGTCGCGGAAGCCCACGGGGTCTCCAAAGCCGACGGAGACGACGGGGGGGAAGGAACCGGCGTCCTCGGGGGGCCATGCGCTCCCGGTCGTGTCCCCTCCGTCCGAGAGGAGGAGGATCCCCGCGGGACGATCCTCGCGGAAGACGGACGCCCCCCTGCTCCCCCTTGCGGCGGGGCTCCCCGGTTCCCGCGAGGCGGAGCGGATGGAGCGCAACGGGTCGCTCGCCAGGCCATTCGCCGCCAGTGCCCGCAGGGCCTCCCGCGAGAGAGGCGTGGCCGACGCGCCGAACCCCATGAGATGGACGTCGTAGGACTGGAAGAGCCGGTCCAGCAGCCCCTGCGGGGCGCTGCCCTCCCCTTCCCGCGTCCGCGCGGGGGCCTTTCCGAGAAGGAACTCGACCGCTTGGGCGAGGCGCGTCCCGCCCCCGGCCCCGTCCTTCACGCCCATGCTCCCCGATCCGTCCACCAGGACGAGGAGCTTCGGCGGGAGGCTGCGCTCGCTCCGCTGGATGAGGGTGGGGCCCGACAGGAAGAAGACGAGCAGGGCGTAGAGCAGGCCGCGGAGGGCGGTGAGGACGTTCGCCCGCCGCGCCGAGAGCCGCTCGAGCAACAGGCGCCGCCGCCGCCGGAGGGACTCGGCGAGAAGGAGGGCCGCCGGCACGAGCACCCACCAGGGCGCCCCTCCCGGCCAATGGAGACTGCTCCAGTCCATCGGCGCTAGCTCTGGTTCAGGCGGCGCTGGATGAAGGGATGGTGGATCAGGTCCTGCTTGTAATTGCCCGTCATCGCGTAGAGGGCGATGTTGACCCCCAGCTGGAAGGCGCTGCGGCGCTGGGGCTCGCCGCCCGGCGTGCACTCCTCCACCCATCCCCCGTCCGGACGAACGGCCCAGGCGCCACCCAGGTCGTTCCGGCAAAACACGACCGGGGTGAAGATGCCCATCTGCACGCCCTCGATCTCCTGGCTGACCGCCTGGCGGCCCCCGACCGAGCGGATGAGGTAGTAGCTCCGGAAGACCGGATGCTCCCTGGAGAGGGGCTCCAGCGGCTGGCGGGGGAAGAGGCGCTCGATGAGGGAGCGGACCACCCGCCCGAAGCCATCCTCGTTCGACCCCAACCCGTCATCCACGAGGAGAAAGCCGCCGTAAGTCAGGTGGCGCCGCAGCCGCTCGATCTCGGGCGCGGAGGGCATCTCGAACTCGTACCGGCCCGAGAGGTAGAGGAAGGGATGCTCAAAGATCTGGTCCGAGGAGAGGTCGACCGTCTGGGCCTCCGAGGCGGGCTCGATGCTGGTGCGCTTGCGGACCTCGTCCAGCATGGAGGAGAGGGCGGTGGGATACTCCTGCCATCTCCCCCCCGCGTAGCGGATGTGGCCCGGCGCCAGCTCGGGCGGAAGCGCCCCGGCGGGCTCATCCGGCGCCGCGCGCTGTGCCCACGACCGCCAGGGCGCGCCTATGACGCTGCCCGCAGCGAGACCCGCCGTCCAGCGCAGGAAGGCCCGCCGGCCCAGGGCAGGCTCAGGGAATCTCTTCACTGGGCATCACCATGTAGACGGTGGGCTGGGGCATGCGGCGCAGCGAAAGCTCGATCTCGTTGGAGGGCGCGCGGACCACCTGGGCGATCCCCTCGACCCGGAGCGCGGCGGCGAACTGGACGGGCAGCTCGGGCCCGAAGTAGTGCATCGGGATGACGATGTTCGGGCCCACGCGCTTCACCACCTGGGCCGCGATCTCATGCGGCACGTTGCCCATCCCGTCGATGGGGAGGAGGAGGACGTGGACCTTCCCCAGGGCGGCGAACTGCTGGGGCGAGGGCCCGAAGCGCATGTTGCCGAAGTGGGCGATGCAGAGGCCCTCCGCCTGGAAGACGAAAAGGGTGTTCACCACCGAGCCGCCCCCGTCGGGCACTTGGGCGAAGTTCGTGACCCGCACCCCCTTGAAGACCCGGTCCAGGACCACCGGCCCCCCGGCCCGGTTCAAGCCGTAGAGGATCTCCGTCTTCCCTTCGTAAGGCCCCGTCTGCGAGTGCGTCATGTGGAAGTTGCTGACCGTCACCGCGCCCGGCACGGGCACGACGGGCGGGTTCGCGTAGGGGTCGGTCAGGATCCGGCCCCCGTCCGGGCCGCTGATGAGGAAGCTCGAGTGGGCGACGTAGCGTAGCTTGACGGGACGGGTCTCCGAGGCCCGGGCCTGCTCCAGGGAGAAGCATCCGCGGCGAGGGGAAAGAGCGCCAAGAGAGAAGCGGCAAGAAGAAAAAGCGCGCTCGGCAGGCGCGAGGAGACGCCCCCCCGGAGAAGGGAAGCTTCCCCACCGGCCCTTCTTATCGTGTTCGGGAAACGCGGTGGCTGCCGCACGGCAACCCCCAGAAATGGGCGGCGCGAAACCGGCATCCATTCTACCCCGGGGGGCGAAAAATAAGAAATCGGGCTCCACTTTTTCCAAACAACCTTTCCCCCCCTTTCGTTCCCGAAAAACCCGCTCCCGGCGGCCTTCCCCGACCTATTGCTCCCCTTTCCGGGCTGGCCACAGCCCCCCGTCAGGAGAACCACCACGGCCATGCCGGTCACGGTCAGGGCGCTTGGAGGAGGCCGGCCCCCGAGGAGGACCGCCTCCCAGCGGAGGCGGCCCTCCCCACGAGGGGATCGACCAAACCCAATCTAGCGCAGAATGGTTTCAGGGGTGTTACAGCCCATGCGAAGACATCGCCCTCCTTGGTTGAATCAGCACGGCGCATATCCTGATGCGGTTCCCCCATCCCGGAGAGCGTCATGGCCGCATGGACCCAGCCGCCCCTCCTTACCGCCCTGGCCTCCCTCCAGAGGAAGGAAGGGCACCTCTCCGGCGAAGCCCCTCGCCCGCCTCGCCGTGGCCAGGCCGCGGGTC
>JACPCT010000144.1 GCA_016184445.1 Candidatus Tectimicrobiota bacterium
TCGGACACGCTGGACCTCACTCGGCGAGCAGCCGGAGGATCATGGCCTCCGTCCGCTCATGGCCGCCCTCGCCGATGCTGAAGAAGCGGATGACGCCCTTCTTGTCGATCAGGTACTTCGTGGGCCAGTAGCGGTTCCCGTACGCCTTCCAGTTGACAAAATCGTTGTCCATCACGACCGGATAGGCGACCCCCCGGCGGGCCAGCGCCTCGCGGAGGTTCTTCTCGCTCCGCTCGAAGGCGAACTCGGGGGCGTGGTTGCCGATCACGACGAGGCCCTGGTCCTTGAACCGCTCGTGCCACGAGCGGAGCACGGGAAGCTCCCGCTGGCAGTTGACTCACCCGAAGGTCCACATGTCGAGCAGCACAACCTTCCCGCGCAGGCCGGCCAGGCGCAGGGGCGGGCTGTTCAGCCAGGCCTCGCCCCTCAGCTCGGGCGCCGGGGCGCCCGGGCCCAGGCCGGAGGCGCCGGGCCCGGAGAGGAGGAGCGCCAGCAGCGCGCCCAGGGCGGCCGCGGGCGTTTTGATCGCCGGAGCGGAGCGGATTCTCATTTGGGCCCACTCTATAGAAGGAGGGGCGGCGGGCGCAACGGCCGCCCAAGGAGGGCGGCGGCGCCCCGCCCGGGCAGATGCGCGCGGAAAACCATGGTAGTAGCATGCGCGCGAGGGGTCTTATTCCATCCATCTTCGGCGGCCCAGAGGAGAGCCATGAAAGCCTACGACTGGAACCAGCTTCCCCCGACCGAGCAGGACGGCCGCATCCGCCGGGTGGTGGCCGGGGACCGGATCACGGTGCTCCGCCAGACCATCCGGAAGGGGATGCCCTTGAGCGGGGCCCACGCCCACCCCCAGGAGCAGATCAGCATCATCCTGGAGGGGAGGGCGCGGTTCACCTGCAACGGCGAGTCGGCCGAGTTCGGGCCCGGCGGGGTGGTCGTGTTCCCGGGGGGCTCGCTGCACTCGACCGAGAACACCGGCGGGGGGGACCTGATCGTCGAGGAGATCTTCAGCCCCGCCCAGGAGACGCTCAACCAGCTCGCCCCCAAGTGACGGAGGGCGCGGGCGCGCCGGGAGGGGAGGCATGGCCAGGCTGGTCCTGACGGGCCTGCGGAAGTCCTACGGCGAGGTCCGGGCGGTGGACGGCGTCTCCCTCTCCATCGGGGAGGGGGAGTTCCTCGTCGTGGTGGGCCCGACCGGGTGCGGGAAGTCCACCCTGCTGCGGCTCATCGCGGGGGTGGACCGGCCCGATGCGGGCCACGTCGTCCTCGACGGCGCGCGCATGAACGATATCCCGCTCGGCAGGCGGGGCATCCAGATGATCTTCCAGGGCTACGCCCTGTGGCCCCACATGCGCGTCTTCGACGAGCGCCGCTTCAGCAACCTGGGCTTCGCCCTCAAGGTGCGCAAGTGGGTGCCCGCGTCCATCGTCAGCCGGGTGCGGGACGTGATGCGGCGCGTGGGCATCGAGGAGGACCTGGCGGGCCGCCGCCCCGGCGAGCTCAGCTCCGGCCAGCAGCAAAAAGTGGCCATCGGGCGGGCCATCGCGCTGCCCCCCCGGGTGTTCCTCCTGGACGAGCCCATGGCCAACATCGACCCCGTCTCCAAGCGCCAGGTGCGCGCCGAGATCCGCCGCGTCCACGACGAGCTGGGCACCGTGACCCTCCTCGTCACCCACGACCTGGCCGACGCCTTCCAGATCGCCGACCGCATCGCCGTCATGCGGGAGGGCCGGATCCTCCAGGTGGACACGCCACAGCGGCTCATCGAGGCCCCGGCCGATCCCTTCGTGCAGACGTTCCTCTCCTCCTTCGCCCCCCTCTGGTGGGACCGGGCGCGGGGCGCGGGCGGGGGGTGAGGGTTCCCCGTCACCATGATGCCATCCGGCAATTCGCAGGAGCGGTTCGCGAACCGCCCCCACGGATCGATCATGTCATCCGTTGGTCCGTAGATGGGGATGGAGGCCCGTTGCCCCGGCTGATAGAACAACCAGCTGGGAGCAAGCGATTCCACCATCCGGGGAGGCAACGGGCCATGGAGAGGATAGCGTTTTACGTGGGGTTGGACTACCACCGGGCGTCGGTTCAGGTGGCGCGGCGAGGAACTCCCGCCAGGCCGCCCAGTAGGCCGGGCCGCCCGCGAGGTAGGTGTCGTTGTGGCCGGCCCCGGCGATTCGGTGGAAGCGCTTGGGCGGGGGCGCGAGCTCGAACAGCCGCCGGCCCTGCGCGAAGGGCACGATCTCGTCGGCGTCCCCGTGGAGCAGGAGAAGGGGGAGCCCCACGCGGGGGAGCCACTTCACGTTGTCGAATTCCTGGACCACCAGCCGCCGCACCGGGAGGAAGGGAAAGACCTTCTCGCCCATGGCGGCGAGGCTCTCGAAGGGGCCCTCCAGGATGAGCCCGCGCGCCTGGGCCCCCTCGGCTGCGATCCGCACGGCCACCGCGGCGCCCAGGGAGCGCCCGAAGAGGAAGATGCGCCCGGGCGGCACCCGGCCCTTGAGCCAGGCGTGGGCCCCCCGCATGTCGGCGTAGAGGCCCGCCTCGCGCGGCCGGCCCTCGCTGCGGCCGTAGCCCCGGTAGTCGAAGATGAAGACGCCGGCGCCCGTCTCGCGGCGGATCATGGCGATGTTCTCGGAGCGGTGGGAGACGTTCCCCGCGTTGCCGTGGGCCCAGAGGATGACGGGGCCGCCGGGCTCGGCGGGGGGAACGTGCCAGCCGTGGAGCCGGGTGCCGTCCGAGGCGGAGAAGAGGACGTCCTCGAAGGGGACGCCGTACCTGGCCGGGGTGATGGAGATGGCGCGGAAGGGGTAGTAGAGGAGCCAGCTCTCGATGGTTTCGAAGAAGCCGGTCAGCACGAGCGAGATCGCCGCCAAGAGAAGGACCCGTCTGGGCCGCGGGCGGCGGCTCAACCCGAGGGCTGCCCCGCCAGGAGCAAGCGGTGGGCGGTCTTGATGCAAAGGTCCTGGACGACCTCGATGCCCGCCTCCTCCAGCTTCCGGGCGCACTCGGCGTGGGCGATCCCCTTCTGCATCCAGAAGGCGCCGGGCCGGCGCGTCATCCGCAGCGCCTCCCCGGCCACGGGGGGGATGTGGGCGGGCCGCCGGAAGACGTCCACGATGTCCACCGGCTCATCGATCTCCGCCAGGCTCCGGCGGGTTTTCTCCCCCAGCACCTCGGCCGCCTCGGGGTTGACCGGGATGATCCGGTAGCCCGCGTTCCGGAGATAGGAGGCGATGCGGTGGCTGGCGCGGCCCGGGTCCCCCGAGAGGCCCACCACGGCGATGGTGCGCGCGTTCGCGAGGATCTCGGCCAGGCGGCGGTTGCCGGGGTTCACGGGGCATCCTCCTCCGGGCATCATACCATAGGGCCCCGGCCCGGCCGGGTTCCGGGCCTCACCCCCCCGTTGCCGCCCCCGGCGGGGAGGCGTAGGGTGGGAGGGTCCGGAGGGCCCTCTCTTTATATATGGCGGACGCCGGGCGGCTTCCGTTTCGCCGCCTTGCGCGATGGGACGCGGGAGGACCGGTGGCCCAGAAAGCCGTCGTCGAGGTGTTTCACGAGTACCACTGACCGTGGGCCTACCTGGCCGCGGCGCGGCTGGACGCGGTGATGCCCGGGTTCGAGGACCGGCTGACCGTGAGGTGGCGTGCCTTCCCGCTCGAGATCATCAACGGCCGCCCGGCGCCCCGGCACATCGTGGACCAGGAGTGGCCGCTCGTGGCGGTGCAGGAGCCGCTCTGCCCCTGCCGGCCCTTCCCGCACGAGGAGTTCCTGCGCACCACGCTTCCCGCCTTCGAGGCCTACGAGAGCGCCTTCGCGCAGGATCCGGCGAGGGCCCGGCGCTTCGACCTGGCGCTGCGGCGGGGGTTCTTCTTCGAGGGGAGGCGCATCGACGAGCCGGAGGTGGTGCTGGCCGTCGCGGCGGAGGCGGGGCTGGACCCCGCCCCCATCCGCGCCGACCTGGAAGCCTCGGCGCGCCGGGAGCGGGTGATGGAGGACTACCGCGAGTCCATGCGCCTGCGGGACGAGAGGGGGCTCCCCATGACGAGCCCGACCTTCATCCTCCCCTCGGGCGAGGCGGTCCACAACCCCTACGCCTCCCCGAAGCGCATCGAGGGGGGGAAGCTCGTGGAGGTGCTGCCGCCGCCCTGCTGCGGGGAGGCGGTGTACGAGGGCTTCCGGCAGATCCTGCGCAGGGCCGTTGGCTAGGGAAGCCGGCGGCGGCGTATGATGGAGGGGTTGCGCCGGGCGCCGCGGCGTCCGGGGCGGGGGCGTGAAAGCCGTGGCGGACCAGAAGATCGAAGGCGTCTATTACGAGGACGTGGCCGAGAAGGTGCGCTACTGGGCGCGCGACGCCGGGGGCGGCGTCGTCTCGGTCGAGTTCCTCAAGCCCGACGGGACCTCGACGGGGATGGTGGCGGAGCGCGTCCCGGCCCAGGTGTTCCAGCAGCGCTTCGTCAAGGATGACCCCTCCAAGAAGCGGAAGGCCGAGCCCCCCAAGACCCCCCAGCGGGCCATGGTCGAGAAGTGCATGGCCGCCGGGCAGGCCCACCTGGACCGCAAGGAGTTCCACAGCGCGGAGTTCGAGTTCAAGACCGCCCTCAAGTTCGACGAGAAGGACGTGGGCGCGAGCTACGGCCTGGGCGAGTCCTACCTGGGGCAGGGCAAGATGGAAGAGGCGCGGCGGATCCTCTCCCGCCTCACCGACAACGACCGCCTCTACACCAAGGCGAACAAGCACGTCTTCAACAAGCTGGGCATCCTGCTCCGCCGGCAGGGGTTGTTCCCCCTGGCGCTCAAGAACTACCAGCGCGCGATCAAGATCGACCACACCGACCCCGTCCTCTTCTACAACCTCGCCCGCGTGCTCTACGAGATGCAGCAGAAGGAGAAGGCGGTCGGCTTCCTCAAGAACGCCCTCGTCATCGACGCGGGCTTCAGGGAGGCCGCCGACTTCCTCGCGAACGTGGAGAAGCAGGGCCAGGGGTGATATCTCGAACGTTATTCATCCGAGGAATTTCTCCCTCTCCCGAATTTCTTTAGGGCGGTGGCGGGAGAGGGCCGGGGCCTTCGCCCCCCGAAGGGGCTTCGGTCCCCGACCCGTCCTCCGCAGCAGCGGTGCTGCCGCTGCGGAGGGTGGAAGGGGGGTGAGGGAGAATTCCGGCGGGCGGTTTCCCTCACCCCCTTCCCCTCTCCCCCGCCCCAAGCGGCGGGGCCGCTTGGGGGCCCCTAAAGAAATTTGGGAGAGGGGCGGAGGCGCCGCGGAATCCTCCGAGTCGCTTGCGCAATGGACGACTTCAAAGCCATGCGCTCCCTTCCCTCCAGCCTCGATACGTGTATCGGAGCCTGATCATGCATAGCCGCGCCCTGGGCCGCACGGGCCTCCAAGTGAGCGCGGTCGGGATGGGGACCTACCAGACCTTCGACGTCTCGGGCGCCGCCGGGGAGGAGCGCTGCCGCCGCATCGCGGGGGAGGCCCTGGGGCAGGGGATGAACCTCTTCGACTCGGCCCCCATGTACGGGGAGGCGGAGCGGGTGCTGGGCCTCGCCCTGGAGGGCAGGCGGGAGGAGGCCCTCATCGCCACCAAGGTCCTCGAGCGCGACGCCCGCTCGGCCCGCGCGAGCATCGAGCGCTCCTTCAAGCTCCTGCGCACCGGGGTGATCGACCTCCTCCAGATCCACAACATGGCGGGCTGGCGGGCGGTGACGCCCGTGCTGCGGGAGTACCAGAAGGAGGGCCGGGTGCGCTTCATCGGCGTCACGGACTACCGGGTGTCCAGCTACCCCGAGATGATGGAAGCCATGCGGACGGGGCTCTACGACACCGTCCAGATCCCCTGCTATGTGGGCGAGACCACCTGCCGGAGGGAGATCCTCCCCCTCGCCCGGGAGCTCAACCTCGGGGTCATCGTGATGACCCCCATCGCCCCGATCTTCGGGCGGGGGAAGCTCCTCGGCGCCCTGAAGGGGAAGGACCTCTCCTTCCTCGCGCCCTACGGGGTGCGCACCCCCGGGCAGGCCCTGCTCAAGTACGTCCTGTCGGACCCCGCCGTCTCGGCCGTCATCCCGGCCACGAGCAAGGTGGAGCGGGTGGCCGAGAACGCGGCGGCGGGGGAGGGCGGGCCCCTCCCGCCCGCCGCCCTCCAGCAGCTGGAGCGCCTGCTCCGCTGACCCCTGGGCGAGACCATGCGCTACCGCACCCTGGGCCGCACCGGCCTCCGCGTGAGCGAAGTGGGGATGGGCACCCTGGAGGCCTTCGACGTGCCCCCGGGCCGGCGCGCCATCCTCGCCACCAAGGTGCGGGAGAGCGGCGCCGCCGCCGCCCGGGCCAGCATCGAGCGCTCCTTCGAGCGCCTGCGGACGGAGGCGCTCGACCTCCTCCAGGTGCACAACATGGCCGGCTGGCGGGAGGTGCTGCCGGTGCTGGAGGAGTACCGGGAGAGGGGCCGCGTCCGCTTCCTCGGCCTCACCTACTACGAGCGCGAGAGCGAGCCCGAGGTGCTGGCCGCCATGCGCACTGGCCGCTTCGACGCCGTCCAGGTGCCCTGCTGGCTGG
>JACPCT010000145.1 GCA_016184445.1 Candidatus Tectimicrobiota bacterium
GTCGCCGATGAAGACGGTCATGGTCACGATATCTTGCAGCTTCCCGCCCGCGCGCTCGAGGGTGCGGCCGCTGGCCCGGAAGCTGGCGTGCGCCTGGGCCTCGAAGTTCCCGGCGAGGGACCTCCCCTCCTCGTCCTCCCGCATCCCCACCCCCGCCAGCCAGACCATCTTCCCCCCGCGCGTGACGACGGCGGGCGAGTACGCGCGGGTCTCCTGTCTCGTCCCCTTCAAATACTCCCGGGCCATGCGCCATCCCTCCTCGTTTGCGCGCCTACCCCCGTCCCCTGGGGAGCCGCGTCGAGACCGCCACCCCCGCCCAGACGGCGAGGCCGAAGAACACGTAGCTCGCGCCCAGGCCCAGCCGCCCGGCCAGCCAGCCCCCGATGAGGGGGGCGATGAAGGCCAGCCCGTCGCAGGCGTAGATGACGCCCACCGAGGAGGCCAGCACATCCTCGTCGCAGAAGTCCGCCGTCGCCGTGAGGACGATGGGGCTCACGAAGCTCACGAGCCCCGAGAGCGCCGCCAGGGCGATGAGGGCCGACTCCCAGGGCGCGAGGGGCATGACCAGCCCGAACGCCCCCGTGAGCGCCAGCGGGATGACCAGGGCCGAGCGCGCCCCGAAGCGGTCGTAGAGCCAGCCCATGAGGGGCTTGGTCAACGCCCCCATCCCGAAGTAGAGCGAGACCGCCAGCCCGATGGCGGGCGTGCTCATGCCGGCCACCTGCGCCCCGAGCAGGGGGAGGAAGCCGATCATCCCCTTCGTGCCCATGCCGCGCAGGGTGTAGGTCAGCGCGAGCAGGATGACGTTGCGGTTGCGGATCACCCGGCGGGTCAGCTCCCACGACCCCTCCCGGCGCCCTTCCGCGCCGGCGGCGGAGCTCCCCGCGCGGGGCCGATCGGTGAAACGAGCGCCCACCAGGGGGAGCAGCACGAGCGCGGGCAGGGCGAAGACCGCCACCGCCGCCCGCCAGCCCGCGACCGTGGCCAGCGCCGCCAGGCCCACCGGCATGATCCCCGTCCCGATGTTCCCCCCCAGGCTCTGGGAGGAGATGGCGAAGGCGCGGTTCGAGGCGAAGCGCTCGGCCGCGAGGGCGGTGCCGCAGGGGTGATAGACCGTGTTCCCCGCCCCCGCGACGAAGGCGAGGGCGAGCAGCGCGGCGAAGGAGCCCGTCCATCCCATCGCCACGAAGGCCGCGGCCGAGACCCCCATCCCGGCGATCAGCGCCGTCTTCTTCCGCCCCGTGGCGTCGGCCGCCAGCGAGAGCGGGTACTGGAAGAGGAGGACGGCCAGGCTGAAGGCGCTCAGCAGCGCGCCCGCCTCCACCGGGGAGAGTTTCAGATCCGCCACGATGAGGGCGAGGACGGGCACCAGCATGTTGTTGAAGCCGTCGCTCAGCCCGTGGGTGATGCTGATGACGCCGAGGTCGAAGTAATCGCCGGCGCGCCAGGGCGCCCGGAGCGGGGCGGCGCTCCCCTCCCCGGCGCGGGTCACCGCAGGTCCCGCCAGGCGGGGATCTTCCCGAACCCGTCCGCCTCCACGACCGCCCGGCAGATGGCGCGCGAGACGGCCGCTGCGGCGGCGGCGCCGAGGCCGTCCAGGTCCGCCTCGCGCTCCCCGCGCGAGAGGGCGAAGACCATGTCCCCGTCCACCGTGGTGTAGGAGGGCCGCACGGCGCGGATGAGGCCGTTCGCCGCCATCTGGGCCAGCTTGTGCGCCTCGGGCTTGGCGAGCCGGACGTCGGTGGCCACGACGGCGAGGGTGGTGTTCTCCCCCGGCGAGGCGAAGCCCTGGGCGGGGCGCCCCCGCTCGCGCAGGTAGCCCTCCGTGTCCACCAGCCCCCGCCCGGGCGGGAGCGCCCGGGGGCCCGCCAGGATCTCCCCGGTGTCGGGGTCGTGGACGCCGCCGTAGGCGTTCACCACCGCCACGGCCCCCACCCTCCCCCCGCCCGGGAGGGCGAGGCTCGCCGTCCCGAGCCCCCCCTTCATCGCCTGCCCGGGTCCGAGGAGCTTCCCCACCGTCGCCCCCGTGCCCGCCCCCACGCTGCCCTGGGGGCCCTCGCCCGCGCGGGCGGCCTCGCAGGCCGCGCGGCCCATCGAGGGGCCCGGGCGCACCCTCCCGTCCCCGAGCCTCAGGTCGAAGAGCACGCCCGCCGCCACGGTGGGGACGGTGTAGCCCGCCGCCGGGAAGCCCCGGCCCTGGCCCTCGAGGAACTCCATGACGCCCTCGGCCGAGGCGAGGCCGAAGGCGCTCCCCCCCGTCAGGACGACGGCGTCCACGTTCCCGACCAGATGCTCGGCGCGCAGGGCGTCCATGTGGCGGGTGGCGGTGGCCGTGCCGCGCAGCTCGCACGCCCCCACCGTCCCCGGCGGGCAGAGCACGACGCTCACCCCGGTGAGGGCGCCAGGGTCCTGGGCGTGGCCCAGCAGGAAGCCGGGCACGTCGGTGATGCAGCCGCTGAGGCCTCGGAGCGCCAGGGCGGGACCTCCCGTCGAGAGGAGGGAACCTTCAGAGGACCGGCAACTCCCCCGGCGCGCGGCCCGGCAGCTCGCCGCTCTTGAGGATGCTGTCGATGACGTAGCGGTACTGCTCGATGGGCACGGCGCCCACGAGCACCGCCTCCTCGTTCACCACGACCGAGGGGATGCCCGTGATGCCCTGCTGGATCGCCTGGGTGTACTCCGCGTGGGCCTGCTGGCGGTAGGTGCCGCTCTCCAGCGCGTCGCGGACGATGGGCACGTCCACCCCGCTCTTCCCGGCCACGTCGAGGATGACGGCCTTGTCCGAGACGTCGCGGTTCTCGGTGAAGAAGGCCCGCAGCATGTTCATGTGGAAGCGCTCCCAGGCCTCGGGGCCCTGGTCGCGGACGGCGATGCCGGCCTCGGCCGAGGGGAGCGAGCAGTCCGGGAACTTCTCCTTGCCCTCCCAGAGGTGGAAGTCGCCGGAGTCGGGCCCCGCGCCCGCGCGCGTCCAGCCCGCCCGGCGGTGCTCGTTGAAGACGGCCGAGGGGTCAGGCTCGGGCCGGAGCATGAAGACGCGGTACTGGATGTCCACCTTCTCCCCGTACTCCTCCTTGATCTTCTTCAGGCGCACGGCCGAATTGAAGCACCAGGGTCAGAGGAAATCGCTGTACACCGTGAAGCGGACCGGCTCGTGGCTCATGACCGACCTCCGATGGATGGTGGTGACGCATCCGTCAAGGGCAAACGGCACGGTGAAACAACAACCGTTGATTCAAGGCCTCTCCCGGGAACTTCGCTGGCACATAATCCCCTCATGCGCGAACCATATGACAGGAAGGGGCCCTGCCCGGGAGCCTTTCCCGGCGGTATCCATCCGGCCAGGGGGAGCATGGGAGATGCCGGCTCATGGGCCGCTTTTCATGCCTCACGGTCATTTCGCCTCATAGACGATGCGGCCGCCCACGATGGTCATGACGGAGCGGATGTCGCGGATCCTGTCCTCGGGCACGGTCAGGTAATCGTCGGTCAGCACGACGAGGTCGGCGAGCTTGCCGGGCTCGATCGAGCCCTTGACCTTCTCGTCAAAGGAGAACCATGCGCTCCCCACGGTGTGCATCCGCAGGGCGTCTTCCCGGCTGATCCGGTCATTCGGGCGGACGACGCGGCCTGCCCAGTTTTTCCCGCTCACCAGCCACCACAGGGTGGTGAACGGCTGATAGGGCGCCACGACGGTTGCGTCCGTGCCCGCCCCGACCGGGACCCCGATCTCCAGCATCTTTTTCAGGGGCGGCCCCGAGGCGGCCGCATCGCCCCAGGCCTGCCCCATTAGCTCACTCCCGATAACCTGACGATCCTGGATCGTCAACCCCATGCCGAGGCGCTTCACCCGCCGGATGTCCGCCTCCGAGATCAGCTCGACGTGCGCGAGGGACCACCTGAGATCCCGGATCGGATGCCGGCGGTCAACCTCTTCGAAAATATCGAGGAAGGCCTTGGCCGTGGTTCCGAGGGTCGTGTGCTGCTGGATGGACCACCGGTTCCTGGCCGCTTCGCCCGCAAACTTCCTGTACTCCTCCAGGCCCTCCGGCTTGAGGGGAAACGCCGGCGCAATGCTGTCCTGCACGGCCGCCACCAGCCGCTCGCCAAAACCGTTGACTCTGAGCCAGTCGTCCCCGAATCCCATGGGGAGGTGACGCATCCAGCGCTGCCCGTCCTTGAGGCTGCCGGTGTAGATGAGGAGGGCCGTCCGGATGGTCAGCTCGTTCCGCCGCCACGCCTCGAAGAGCACCTGCAGATCGTCATCCGAGACGCCCCCGCCGATCGTTTCGATCACGCCGGTCAGGCCGGCCGCGTGAAAGTCGCGTATCACGAGCTTCAGCCCCTGGACTTTCTCCTCGAAGCTCGCCCGGGGCAGCTTGCGCAGCGCGAGCGGGACGGCCGCGCGCCGCAACACGCGATCCAGCTCCTGCCGGGCCGGTGCCCGCCCTTCCTTGAGCTGGCCGTAGTGCCAGCCGCCGAACGTGAGAATCCACTCGCCCGGCTTGAGTTGCTTCCCCCGCTTTTCGACGAGGCTCAGGACCTCCTGAACGGAGCGCGCCTGGTCCAAGCGGACCTCACGCGCCCAAGTGAAGCCCGCGCGCAGGAAGTGCATGTGGGAATCGATCAGGCCGGGGATCACGGCGCGCCCCTGAAGGTCGACGACTTTGGTCCGCGGCCCGGCCAAGGGCCTGATCCTCGGCGTGGGGCCCACGGCCAGGATCTTGCCGTCGCGGATCGCCACGGCTTCCTGGCTGGAGAAGTCCTTGTCGGCCGTCACGACCTTGCCATTGATGAGGATCATGTCGGCATGGCGGAGAACCTCCGCCGGAACGCCGGTCTGGGCGCTCCCCCCACCCGCGAGCCATAAGGCCGCCAGGAACACAAAGAAAGAGAGCCGGAAAATGCGCTCGATTCTCATGACCCCCTCCTCCTCATGGTGGTGACGGCCCAAAATACAAAATCGCCTTATCAGCCCGCCCGCTCGAAGCGCACCCGCACGGGCAGCCCCTTGCCCGCCCCGAGCTCGCGGGCGGCGTTCCCCTCGGGCACGAAGATCTCCATGCGGGACCAGCTGTTCAGCTGCGCCCCGATCTCCCCGGGGGGGACCGCGCCGTAGAATTCGCTCATCCCGCGGATGCGCTTCCCGCAGGCCTCGATGACGGGGACGAGGTTCTCCTCCTCGGTCCCCGCCCGGCTCTCCCCCTCCCAGAACGCGGCGGTGTCGATGTTCGTGATCAGGTTGCCGAAGTGGTCCACGTAGACCACCTCGCCCTGGATGGAGCCGTCCTCCCCCACCTCGGGCCGGGCGTCGGCGAGCCGGACCGGGTCCTGGATCAGGGGGCCGAAGTTCCCGGAGGGCTCCCCGAGGGAGAGGTGGCCCGCCACGGGGGCGAAGACGTCGCGCCCGTGGAAGGTGGAGCTCACCTTCTCCAGGAAGAACTCGACCGTCCTCAGATGGCGCACCCACAGGAAGGAGGGGTCGCCGTAGATGTGGGTGAAGCTCCCGTTGTCCGGGCCGATGAAGTAGTAGTTCTCGGTGGCCGCCAGGAGGCCGCGCCGGTCCCCGCCCACCCCCGGGTCCACCACGGAGACGTGGATGGTCCCCTTGGGGAAGTAGTGGTAGGCCGAGGCCAGCACGAGGGCGCCGGCGGCGACGTCGAAGGGGGGGATAGCGTGGCTGATGTCCACGATGTGGACCTCGGGGTTGATGGCGAGGATCACCCCCTTCATCACCCCGACGTAGTGGTCGTCCAGGCCGAAGTCCGAGAGCAGGGTGACCACCGGGCGGGGGCTCACCTCGTCGTGGATGTCGGCGCCGCCCTCGTCGAAGGGATCGGGCCGGTTCTGGGTGCCGCTCACAGGGGGATCCCCCACAAGCATTCCGCACGGGCCGCCCTCCCCCGGGCCTCCCAGCCCCGGGGCAGGGGCTCCAGGCGGACCGGCACGAGCCGGCCCCGCCACCCCTCCGGCCCCTCGAGCGCCACGCGCAGGTAGTTGTCGGTGAGGCCCGTGAGGAGGCCCTCCCGCGTGCGGCCCCGCTCGATGAGGACCTCGGCCCGCGAGCCGATCTGGGCCGCCGCGAAGGCCGCCCACTTGCGCCGGCCCAGCTCCTGAAGGGCCCGGGCCCGGCGGCGCAGCCCGGCGGCGGGCGGCCTGCCCTCCCGGGAGGCGGCGGGGGTGCCCTCGCGGGGAGAGTACGGGAAGACGTGCAGATAGGCGAGCGGGGCCTCCCGTACCCATTCGAGCGTCCGCCCGAAGGCCGCCTCGCCCTCCCCCGGGAAGCCCACGATGAAATCCGCCCCAAGACAGACGCCCGGGATGTCCTCCACCAGGCGCCCGAAGCGCCGGGCGCAGGGCGCGGCGCGGTAGTTGCGGCCCATGGCGGCGAGGACGCCGTCGTCCCCGCTCTGGACGGGGACGTGGAAGTGGCGGCGGAGGTGGGCGCCCTCCCGGGCTCCGGGGGCGCCCCGGGCCGCCGCGCGCGGGAGTTCGCGGGTGAGCTCGCCGGGCTCGACCGAGGAGATCCGCAGGCGGCCCAGGCCCTCCACCCGCAGGAGGCGCCCGGCCAGGCGGCTCAGGGTCGCGGGGGGGGAGAGGTCGCGCCCGTAGGCGCCCAGGTGCACCCCGGTGAGGACGATCTCGCGGTGGCCGGCTTCGGTCAGCCGCAGCGCCTGCTCCGCGCGGGCCTCCACGCCGAGGGAGCGGCTCCGCCCCCGGGCCAGGGTGGTGGCGCGGAAGGTGCGCGCGAAGTCGCGGCCGTCCTGGACCTTGAGGAAGCCCCGCGTCCGCCCGGCGAAGGCGGGGACGAGGGCCGCGTCGAGGAGGGAGGCCTCCGCCAGAGCCTCCGCCCGCACCTCGGGGAGCCTTCCCTCCCGCACGGGAGGCATGGAGAGGTGACCGGGCAGGCGCATCTTCTCCCCGTTCCCGAGGAGAAGGTCGGCCTCGGGGATGCGCATCCGCTCCCGGCCGGCCTGGACGGAGCAGCCCGCGAGGACCACCCGGCCCCCCCGCGGGGCCCGGCGGCGGGCCGAGCGGGCGAGGCGGCGGCCCTCCCGGTCGGCCTGGGCGGTCACCGTGCGGGTGTTGACCACGTAGACCTCGGCCTCCGCCTCGAAGGGGACCAGCGCGTAGCCCGCCTCGGCGCAGCGGTGCCGCATCGCGTCCCCTTCGGCCTGGTTGAGCTTGCAGCCCAGGCTCACGAGGGCCAGGCGGGGGCGCCGGGCGAGGAGGGAGGCTTCCGGGCCGATGGTCCACCTCCGGGGGGAAGGAGAAATGCGGGGGGAGGCCCCGAAAAGTCCTCAAATTCTAGGCCTTCGCCCTCCCCCGGCGCAAGGGTGGCCGCGCTTGACCAACGTTTGTGGGATTGATAGGGTAGCCGCGCCCGAAAGAGAGAGTGGGCTCCGCCCGCCTCGAAGCCCCTCTCCGGGGATGGGCCCACTCTCCCCTCGGCCTTTCGAGGGCGGCATCCCTCATCCACGGCTGAAAGCGGCGTCCAGAGAAGCGGTTTCCTCCGGGCGGAGCGGCTGAAAGCTGGACAGCGGCCCTTGCGGCCTTCATAAGGGGACGGAACGGGTATGCGAGGGTTCGATTTCGCGGCCCCCACCACCATCCAGGGGGCCCTCAAGGCGGCCAAGGGCAAGAAGAGCAAGTTCATCGCCGGGGGGACGAACTTCCTCCCCGACCTCCGCCACGCGCACGACGGGCTGCCCCAGCTCGTGATCGACCTCTCGCGGGTGGACGCCCTGCGGGGCATCTCCCAGGCGAAGGGCGAGATCCGCCTCGGCGCCCTGACCACCCTGACCGACCTGCTGGAAAACAAGATCATCGTCCGCGAGGCGCCCATCCTCCCCGCGATGGCGGCCAAGTTCGCCGGCCCCATCATCCGCCGGCCGCCGACGTCGTTCCGCCGCTGCTCGCCCTGAAGGCCGCCGTCAGGCTCGCCGGCCCGGCCGGCAAGCGCGCCCTGCCCCTCGACAAGTTCTTCACCGGCTACCGGAAGACGGCCCTCAGGCCCGGCGAGATCATCACCGAGGTCGCCTTCCCCGCCCCGGGCAAGAACGACAAGTGGGGCTACTACAAGCTGGCCCGGCGCAACGCCATGGCCATCACCGTCGTGGGCGCCGCCGTGGTCCTCAAGATGAAGGGAAGCGTCTGCCAGGAGGCGGGCATCTCCCTCGGCTCGGTCAACCCGGCCCCCATCCGCTGCTACGAGGCCGAGAAGGCCCTCGAGGGCGGGACCGTGGACCTGGCCGCGGCGCAGCGCGCCGCCGATGCCTGCCGCGAGGCCGCCGCCCCCATCGACGACATCCGGGCCTCGGCCGAGTACCGCAAGCTCATGTGCGAGGTCCTGCCCCGACGTCTCATCTGCCAGGCCCTGAACATCCCCCTGGACCAAGGCTAGCCACCCGCTCACCCGCGCTCGCAGTACACGGGAGACTACATATCCATGGCCACCGCGACGAAAAAGAAGAAGGCTGCGGGCGCCCCGAAAAAGGCCCCGAAGC
>JACPCT010000146.1 GCA_016184445.1 Candidatus Tectimicrobiota bacterium
TGGGCAGCGGGGGCGACGCCATCGCCAAGCGGGTGGCGGACGAGCTCGGCTGGACGCTCCTGGACAACGAAGGCTTCGCCGCCGCCGCGCGCTCATACGGCTACGTCCGGGCCGAGCTGGAGCGGGTGGACGAGCGCAGCCCCGGCTTGGTGGACCGCTTCTTCCGCGACCGCCAGCTGGTCTACCTCGACATCATACGGGCCATCGTCTACGAATCCGCCCTGAAGGACAATCAGGTCATCCTCGGGCGGGGGGCCCACATGCTGCTGCGGGGCATCCCGGGGGTGCTCCGGGTCCGCGTGGTGGCGCCCAGCGACGTCCGCCAGCGGCGCCTCGTGCAGCACGAGGCCGTCTCCCCGGCCATGGCGGAAGAGTTCATCCTCCACAACGACCGGGAGCGCACCTCCTACACCCGCTACTTCTTCGGGGCGGCGTGGGGCGAGCCGACGGACTTCGACCTCGTCCTGAACACCGGCCTCTGGGAAGAGGAGGAAGCCGCCCGCATCCTGGCGGGCGTCCTGCGGAGGGGCGCCCAGTCCGGGGCGGCCCCCGCCTCCTCGGCGCGGCTGCAGGACCTCACCTTCGCCCAGCGGGTCAAGGCGGCCCTCATGACCGACGAGCGGCTGGACGCCGGCGGCATCGCGGTGGACTGCGCCGCTCCCGGCACGCTCCGCCTCCACGGCCGCGTGAACAGCGAGGAGGAGAAGGAATTGGCCGAGAGCATCGCCCGCTCCTTCGCCGGGGTCGAGGCCCTGGAGAGCGAGCTGGTCGTCATGCCGCCCATCGAGGGATGGTATCCGGTATGAGGAAACCTTGGGAGCGGGGCCCCTCGCGCCGGGGGAAGCCGGGGGCGAAGGTTCTCCTGCTGGCCTGCCTGGGGCTCATCGGCTCCGGCTGCGCCTGGATCGTGCCCCGGGCCGAGTTCGAGGAGAAGCAGAAGCAGGACCAGGCCAGCATGACGGCGATCCGCACCGAGCTCCTCGCCCACACCCAGATCCTGGCCAACCACGGCAAGGCCATCAACGAGGTCCGCCTCCAGATCCGCGACGCGCTCTCGGGCTGGAAGGCCGCGGGGCCCATGGCCCCCGCCGCGCCGCCCGGCGCCCCCGCCATGAGGCCCGGCCCCCCCAGGCCGGCGGCGGGCGTCTCGATCGGCAAGACCGTCTACGTCCGGAGCATGTACCAGGGGCTCCCCCTGAACTACGCGGCCGGCTACCGCGCCCCGCGCGGGGCCCGCTACTCCTACCGGCTCCCGCCCGGCACCGAGGTGACGGCGCTCTCGGGCGACGACCGGGGTTTCACCCACGTGGAGGTGAAGGCGGGGCCGCTCAAGGGGAGAAGGATGTGGGTGCGTACCCGGTGGCTGGTGGGCGAGCGCCCCGCCCGGGGGCCCGGCCGAGGCTGAGGCCCTAGATCTTCCCGAGCCCCTCCCGCAGGTCGTCCCGCAGGACCTCGAAGTCCTCCAGGCCCACCGAGTAGCGGATGAGGCCCGGGGCCACGCCCCGCGCCTGCGCCCCCTCCAAACCCAGGTCCGCGTAGGCCATGCGGGCGTGGTGCTCCACCTGGCTCTCCGTCCCCCCGAAGCCAGGAGCCAGGACCGGCACCCGCAGGGCGTCCACCAGGCGGTCGGCCGCCGCGGGCCCTCCCCTCAGCTCGAAGCTCAGCAGGCCCCCGAAGGCGGGCATGAGCCGCCGCGCGGTGGCGTGGTCGGGGTGGGAGGAGAGGCCCGGGTAGTGCACCCGCGCCACCTGGGGGCTGCCCCCGAGGAACTCGGCGAGGCACAGCGCCGTCTGGCTCTGGCGCTCCACCCGCAGGGCGAGCGTCTTCATGCCGCGGTCGAGCAGGAAGGCCGACTGGGGGGCCAGGATGCCGCCCAGGAGGGCCTGCTGCTCCCGGAGGGCGTCCACCAGCTCCCGCGGGCCCGAGGCCGCCCCGGCCAGGACGTCGTTGTGGCCCGAGAGGTACTTGGTCGCGCTGTGGAGGGCCAGGTCCGCCCCGTGCTCGAGGGGCCGGAGGAGGGCGGGGGAGGCGATGGTGGCGTCCACCACGAGCCGCGCCCCGCGGGCGCGGGCCCACTCGGCGAGGCGGCCGATGTCGGGGACGCGCAGGGTGGGGTTGGAGGGCACCTCGGCGAAGAGGAGCCGCACGCCCCCCCGGGCCGCCTCGCCGAGCGCCGCGGGGGCCTCGGACTCCGCCAGGGCGTAGCGCACGCCGTAGCGGGCGAGCAGCTTCTCGGTCACGTCCCGCGTGTGCCGGTAGCTCTCCCCCAGGATGAGGAGCCGCGCCTCCGGGGCGAGGAGGGCCAGGAAGACCGAGGAGACGGCGGCCATGCCGCTCGCGTAGAGGAGGGAGGCTTCGGCCCCCTCGAGCCGCGCCAGGCGGGCCTCGGCCGCGGCCTGGGTGGGGTTGCCGTAGCGCCCGTAGAAGTAGGTCCCGTCCTCTTCCCCGCCGTGGAAGGCGGCGAGCTCGGCCGCGCTGCCGAAGGTGAAGGAGGCGGTCTGGAAGATGGGCGGGATGAGGGACCTGCGCTCGTGGCTCCGCTCGCTCCTGCCCTCGGAGGGGGGCTGCGCGGATGATGGGGGCGTGGGGCTCATCGTCGGTTCCCTGCCGCTCCGATCAAGTGGCCGCGAAGGAGGCCAGGTGCTGCTCGACCGCCTCCTGGATGGCGCCCAGATCGTTGGGAAGCTCGATGGGCTGGTTGGCGAAGCGGCAGTCGGCGCCCTCGATGCGGCGCTGGTGGTACAGGATCTTGAACTCGGTGAACTTGAGCCCGTGGGCGGTCGAGATGACGACCACCCGGTCGTTCGGGCCCACCTCGCCCCGGGAGGCCAGCTTCTCGAGCGCGGCGAGGGCCACCCCCGTCTGGGGGCAGTTGTACATGCCGGTGCGGTCGCCCCGCGCGGCGGCGTTGGCGAGCTCCTCCTCGGTCGCGTGCTCCACCGAGCCCTCGAACGTCTTCAGCGTGCGGATGGCGCGCTGGATGCTCACCGGGTTGCCGATCTGGATCGCGGTGGCGAGGGTGGGCCTGGCCTCGATGGGCTTGTACTCGCGGAAGCCCGTGAGGAAGCTGCGGTAGAGCGGGTTAGCCCGCTCGGCCTGGGCGCACACGATGCGGGGCAGCCGGTCGATGAGGCCCAGGTCGCGCATCATGAGGAAGCCCTTTCCGAGCGCGCTCACGTTGCCCAGGTTCCCGCCCGGGATGAGGATGAGGTCGGGCACCTCCCAGTCGAACTGCTGGACGAGCTCGACGCTGATGGTCTTCTGCCCCTCGATGCGCAGCGAGTTGACGCTGTTGGCCAGGTAGATGCCCTGCTCCTCGCACACCTTCTGGACGAACCGCATGCAGCCGTCGAAATCCGTGTCGATCGAGAGCACCACGGCCCCGTGGGCGATGGGCTGGATGAGCTGGGCGAGGGAGATCTTCTCCCGCGGCAGGAAGACGATCGCGGGCAGCCCCGCCGAGGCGCAGTAGGCGGCGAGGGAGGCCGAGGTGTCCCCGGTCGAGGCGCAGGCCAGGGCGCGCACCCGCCGCCCGTCCGCCACCATCTGCTGGGCGGCCGAGACCAGCACCGTCATCCCCAGGTCCTTGAAGGAGCCGGTGTGGCTGTTGCCGCACTGCTTGATCCAGAGCTCGCCCAGGCCCAGCTCCTGGCCCAGCCGCCCCGCCCGGAAGAGGTTGGTGCCCCCCTCGTAGAAGGAGATGATGTTGTCGTCCTCGATGAGGGGGCAGACCCACTCCTTCTTGCCCCACACCCCGCTCCCGTAGGGGAAGGTGTTCCGCTTGTAGCGGTCGTCGAAGAGGTGGCGCCACTCCGAGGCGCTGCGGGCGCGCAGGCCCTCCAGGTCGTGGGTCACCTCGAGGAGCCCGCTGCACTCCCGGCAGCGGTAGATCGAGTCGAAGATCGAGTAGGTCGCGCCGCAGGCGGGGTTGATGCACTCGAGCCAGCAATTGTATTCCATGCGTTCCCCAGCCGGTCGCCAATTGATGGCCAACTGATTGATATCTGAGCCGTTCCCCTTTCAAGTGCGCGCGAATTATGGCAGAGGGGCCCCCTCCTGGCAAATGGCGCGGCCGGGGGGCGCGCCCTCAAGCCTCTTCCCGCGCCTGCCGATACCAGATCCGGCAGCCCTTGTGCGCGAGGAGCACCGGCATGCGCGTCGCGCCTCTCAAGCACTTGTCCGCCATCCGCGCCGGGCCCGGGGGGGCGGGCGGGGGGGCGTCGTCCGCCTTCTCGCCCGCCGGGCGGCGGAGCTTCCAGCCGCTCGCCTTGGCCCGCCAGGACGGGCGCCTCTACTCCCTCCGCATGACGATCGGGCAGGCGGGCGGCGGCGAGGCCCCGGCCTCGCTCGAGCACGGGCTCATCCGCGACTTCAGCGCCCGCACCACCGCCGAGCGCCTGGCCGCCTTCGCGCT
>JACPCT010000147.1 GCA_016184445.1 Candidatus Tectimicrobiota bacterium
GCCGGGGCACTGGAGCGGTCCCGCTCCCAGCTCAACACCATCAGCCAGCTCAACAGCGGCGCGCAGAGCGTCACCGCTGCGTCCGCGTCCGCCGTGGCCCTCGCGCCCGGCGGCGCGGGCGGCTACGGGAGCGCCTCGGGCCCGCCCGCCGCGCCCGGCCCGGCGCACCTGGGGCGGGCGGTGGACGTAAGGGTGTAAGAAAAGCTACGGGAAGAGCGCCATCTATTTGAATAATAAGACAAAATTGCCTCAAAGCGACCCACGGCTTTACCGATACGTTAGATGCTGGTAGATTGTAATAAGGGGAAGTGGCAACCCCCGAGGTTCCAAGCACTTTCCTCATGGGTTCAAATTCTTCGGATGCCCGGGGAGTTTTCTTGCTACACTTGGGAAACTTCTCTAAAGGAGCCTGACACCATGCAAGACAAATGGTATGAGATCACCCTTGAGGTTGATTCCCCCGACGAAAAAAGCTTCTGGGAAAATGCGGTTGCCATCCTCTCGGCTCTTCAACATTCCCAGGGAGAACGTTCCAATTTTGTCGTTTCATCGAAACTTGACCCCGATGGGCGGCGGATTTCTATTCGGTTTATCCCCGCTAATAGCGCAGAAGAGCGTGCTTATCTATCGCTAGGTCCTTTGTTTGAACGCGGCCTCTCGGCTATTGACCGATACGCAACAGAACTCGCCACGCGTTATGAGAAAAACGTGAGTGAATAAAGACCCCCGACTCTCCACCTCTGCCTGAAAATCCAGACGAACAAACGCCTGAAAACAGACCGCATGGAGAGGGTGTTTCCGTGCCCTCTCCAAAAGGTCAAATGTCCCATCTGCCTCCAGAGGTACGAGATTTTATCGCTTCCAATTTCCCCGACCTGATGGAAACGATTGAAAAGGGACAGGGGCGGGGTGAAATCAATATTCTCGGCCACGTGCACCGAGGTCCGATCATCACGCATCCGGATATTTTGAGAAAGTTGTCAGGGGATCAAATTTTCGAAGTTGCGATGGCCGGCGACAGACAATCGACCAGAGATCTCGACATCAACCGCGACAGGCTTCGCACAACTCGTCATCGAACCGGATATGAAACGGCGCGCATAACCGCAGCCATGCTCGCTTTTCTCGCTCTCGCTGGCATGGCCGTCTGGGCGGGGAAACCCGATTTATTGGCACAGATAATTAACTACCTCCTGGGTATAGTTGGTGGAGCTGGTGCGTTCAGCTATTACATTTGGCGCCGGGGCCAAAGAAGACCTTCCTAGCAACTGATCAATCAAACGAGACACAATCCTTCGCTCCCTAATCCGTCAGCACGTAGGGCCTTGCCCTAAACGGCACGCCCAGCTCCTCGCGGGCGACCTTCTCGCAGGCCGCGAGGTCGATGCCGGGCATGGCCACGGCGGTGGCCTCCACCTCGGGGAAGCAGATCCGCGCCCCCCGGATGAAGTCCTTGACCGAGGGGTAGGGGTCCGCGACCCCCTGGGTCTTGCAGACCTTGGCGTAGGCCTCGGAGGTGGCCGCCTGGAGGCTCACCGAGACGGCGTCGAAGAGCCCCCGCAGCTCGCCCAGGATGTCCCGCCCGGCCGAGCGGCCGCCCAGGCCGTTCGTGACGAGGCGGATGCGCCTGGCCCCCCGCTCCCTGAGCCCCCGCGCCACCTCCGCCAGCACGTCGAGCCGGAGCGTGGGCTCCCCGAAGCCGCTGAAGACCACCTCCTCGTAGCCCGAGGGGTCGCCCGCCGCATCGAGGATGGCCTGGGCGCCGGGCTCCTGATCGGGCTCGGCGGGGAGGGTGAGGTCGTGGCCCTTGAAGACGCGGTCGCTCAGCAGGCCGCAGAAGTAGCAGGCGTTCTGGCAGCGGTTGGTGATGTTGAGGTAGAGCCGGCCCTGGTGGGGGTAGGCCAGGGCGCCGGCCTTCGGCGCCGGGCCGATGCCGAAGAGCCGCCGCGCGTTCGAGGAAGTGACGCGCGCCACCTCCCCCACGCTCAGGCCGTGGATCCCGGCCAGGGCCTCGGCCACCTGGTAGGCGAGGGCGGGCTCGTTGCGCTTGCCCCGCATGGGAGGGGGCGCGAGGTAGGGGCTGTCCGTCTCCACCAGGATGCGCTCGATGGGCACCTGGGCGAAGGCCTCGCGCAGGGCCCCGCCGTCCTCGAAGGCGATGGGCCCGGCCGCCCCGAGGTGGAGGTCCAGGGCGAGGAGCTTCCGGGCCAGCCCGGCGTCCCCGGTGAAGCAGTGCACCACGCCCCCCACGCGCCACACCTTCTCCTCGGCCAGGACGGCGTGCACGTCCTCGCCCGCGTCGCGGCAGTGGACGATGACGGGCTTGCCCGCCTTGATGGCGAGGCGCACCTGCTCGCGGAACCAGTGGCGCTGCACCTTGTGGGGGGAGTTGTTGCGGTAGTAGTCGAGGCCGATCTCCCCCACCGCCACCACGCGCGAGTGTGAGGCCATCGAGGCCAGGGCGGGGAGGGTCTTGTTGTCCACCCCCTTCACCTCGTGGGGGTGCACCCCGACGGCGGCGTACACCCCCCGGAAGGAGCCCGCCACGTCGATCACCTTGCGGCTCGTCTCGAGGTCGGAGCCCACGGCGAGGATGAAGCCTCTCCCTGGGCCGAGGCGCGCTCCACCACCGCCCGCCGGTCGCGGTCAAAGGTTGGGTCCGCCAGGTGGCAGTGGGTGTCCACGAGGAGGAGGCCGTCCTCCCGCCCGGCGGGAGGGGCCGGGAGCGCCGCGGCCGGGAGGCGGCCCTCTCCCTGCGCCCCTTGGGGCGCCAGGGGGCCGGGGGGCCGCTGGCCGGGCCGGCGCATGCCGCGCCCGAAGCGCCGCCCGCGCCTGCGCCGCAAGCCGCCGCCTCCTCCACCTCCGCCGCCTGGGCCGGGGGGACGCTGGCCGCCCTCTGATCCCCCGCCCGGGCCTCCGCCGCCGCCGTTGGGTCCGCTCATCACGGCCTTCCCTTGAACCCCCAAGCGGCAGGCCGCTCGGGATGGCCCTTGAACCCCCAAGCGGCAGGCCGCTCGGGATGGCCCTTGAACCCCCAAGCGGCAGGCCGCTCGGGATGGCCCGTCATGAAATCTTCGCGCCGGGGGAGACCTCCCCCTCGATCCCCGCGACGAGGAGGCGCTCCCCGTCCCGCGCGGCGAGGAGCATCCCCTGCGACTCGATGCCCATGAGCCTGGCGGGCTGGAGGTTCGCCACGAGGATGACCGTCCGGCCCACCAGGGCCTCGGGCGCGTAGTGGCGGGCGATGCCGGCCACGATGGTGCGGGGCTCGCCGCCCAGCGTCACCTGGAGCTTGAGCAGGTTCTTCGACCTGGGCACCGCCTCGGCCGCGAGCACCCGGGCCGCGCGCAGGTCGAGCTTCTGGAACTCGCCGAGGGTGACGAGGTTTCCCGCCGCATCCTCCGCGGCGGACTTGCCCTCCGCGGCCTTCCCGTCCGCCTTCGCCCCCGCCTGGCCCTCCCCTTCCGCGATGCGGGCCGCCACCTTGCGCCGGAGCTCCTCCCGGGCGTCCTCCTCGATGCGGGGGAAGATGGGCTGGCCCAGCCTGGTGTCAAGGCTCTGGGGCAGGGCGTCGAGCGCGGTCAGCTTCTCGAAGGACGCCGAGAGCCAGCCCTCCGGCAGGTTGAGCTGGCGGGCCATCTTCTCCGCTGTCTCAGGCATGACCGGGGAGGCGAGCACCGCCGCGAGCCGGGCCGAGGCCGCCGCATGGTAGAGGACCGTATCCAGGCGCTCCAGCTTCTTCTCCTTGGCGAGCGCCCAGGGGGCGCTGGAGTCCAGGTACTTGTTCGCGGCGGCGATGACCTGCCAGGCCGCTTTCAGGGCCTCCTGGAAGTTCGTGGCCTCCATGTGCCGGATGTAGCGTTCAACCGCCTCGCCGGCGCTCAGGCGCAGGGCGGCCTCGGCCTCGCCCTCCCCTTCCCGCGCGCGCCTCACCCTCCCCTCTCGGTAGCGCTTCACCATGCTGAGGGTGCGGTGCAGGAGGTTCCCCAGGTCGTTGGCGAGGTCGCTGTTGATGCGGTCGATCAGGGCGCGGTGGGAGAAGTCCCCGTCCGCGCCGAAGGGGATCTCCCGCAGGAGGAAGTAGCGGATGGCGTCCACCCCGTACTCCCCGATGAGCCAGTGGGGGTCCACGGCGTTCCCGAGGCTCTTGGACATCTTCTGGCCCTCGACCGTCCACCAGCCGTGGCCGAACACCTGCTTGGGGAGCTCCACCCCCGCCGAGAGGAGAAACGCGGGCCAGAAGACGGCGTGGAAGCGGATGATGTCCTTGCCGATGAAGTGCTGGCCGGCGGGCCAGGGGTTGGCGGGATGGATGCCCCCGGGGCCGAAGCCCCCCGCCGTGAGGTAGTTGCTCAGGGCGTCGAACCAGACGTAGACGACGTGGGCCGGGCCGCCGGGGACGGGGATGCCC
>JACPCT010000148.1 GCA_016184445.1 Candidatus Tectimicrobiota bacterium
ATCACCGATCTGCGCGAAACGGCCAGCAACCTGAACGAGCTGACCACCACCCTGCGCGAGCGGCCCTCACAGGTCATCTTCAAGCCGCCGGCGGCTCCCCGGGAGTTCCACGAGTGGGGACGACCCTGGATTCAAGACGGACCGCGCCCGCTCCGCCCCTCGGGCGCCTTGCCCGGGTGGCCGCCTGCCTGGCGGCCCTCCTGGCGGGCGGGTGCGGGGTGGGGTCGGGTCAGATCCCCGACACCCGCTTCTTCGTGATCGACTACCACGTGCCCGCCGCCCCTCAGGCGGGGCAGGTGCTCCCCGTGACGGTGGGGGTGGAGAGCTTCCGCTCCGATGCCGTCTACCGGACCGACCGGATGGTGTACCGCAAGGTGCCCTACCGGGTGGACTTCTACCCTTATGAGCGATGGGGGGCGCGGCCGGACGAGTTCGTGACCGACCGCCTCCTGGACCATCTCGAGGCCTCCCGCCGCTTCCGGGAGGTGGTGCGGGCCTCGGGGGGCGCCGCGCCCGATTACCTCGTGCGGGGGCGGGTGAAGCGCTTCGAGGAGGTGGGCTCGGCCAACGGGAAGTTCTCCGCCCTGGCCCAGGTTGAGATATTCCTCGTCGAGCGGCGCTCGGGGAAGGTGCTGCTCCAGCGGCAGCTCTCCCACTCGGCCGAGGCCAAGTCCCAGCCGCCCCAGGGGTTCGTGGAGGCCATGGCCGAGAGCCTGAGGAGCCTCTTGTCCGAGGCCACCGCGCAGATCGCCGAGACCATCGCCCGCCACAATGGGGGCGCACGGCCTTGACAGGCCCCCGGGGGGGGCCGTAAGAACAGAAGGCACACGAGGCCGCCGCAGCCCGGGCCGCTGGCTTAGGCTGGCCAATTTTCCTGTCTGCCGCCCGCGGACGCGCCCGGAGGAATGGCCAGAAGGGGGGAGGCGCCCGCTCTCCGCCTGGGTATGAACTTTTTTTGAGGCGAGGATGAGCCCCACGAGACTGAAAGCCCCGAGTGTCAAGCTTCCCGCGGAGTACGAGGCCGAGACCCAGCAGAAGCCCCAGGGGATGGATCGCCGGCGCTTCCTGAACTATACCGGCTGGCTCGGGATCCTGGGCAGCCTCGCGGTCGGCCTCCTGGGCTTCCTGCGGTTCCTCTTCCCCCGGGTGCTCTTCGAGCCTCCCACGCAGTTCAAAGCGGGCCTCCCCTCCGACTACGCGGTCGGGGCGGTGGACACGCGCTGGGTGGGCCCCCAGCGGGTGTGGATCGTGCGCGAGGAGCAGGGCTTCTACGCCATCCTCGCCATCTGCACCCACCTGGGCTGCACCCCCGCCTGGCTCGCGACCGAGAACAAGTTCAAGTGCCCCTGCCACGGGAGCGGCTTCCGGCGCAGCGGTGTCAACTTCGAGGGCCCGGCGCCGCGGCCGCTTGAGCGCGTGAAGATCACGCTGGCCGGGGACGGCCAGCTGCTGGTCGACAAAGGCAAGACCTTCCGCCAGGAGAAGGGGGAGTGGTCCAGCCCGGACGCTTACCTCAACGTCTGAGCCGCTTTGGCCTGACGCCTTGATTCGGGGCCGAGCCCCGGACGACGGAGGATTCGGATGCCGAGCCTCAAGGAGCGCTTCAACCTGGAGCAGATGAAGCGCAACATCGTTGACTCGCAGGTGTGGCGCTCCATGTTCCGCCACGGCTACGAGGACACCCCGCGCAACCGGGTCCTCATGGTGGTGGACAACCTCTGGCTTCACCTGCACCCGACCAAGATCCGCCGCCACGCCATCCGCGTCCGCTTCACCTGGTGCATGGGCGGCATCACCTTCCTGCTGTTCCTCTACCTGACGGTGACGGGCGTTGTCCTCATGTTCTACTACCGGCCGGTGGGCGAGTACGCCTACGCCGATATGAAGTACCTTGAGTTCGACGCCCCCTTCGGAATGTTCATGCGGAACATGCACCGCTGGGCGGCCCACGCCATGGTCATCTCCGTCTGGCTGCACATGCTGCGGGTGTTCATGACCGGCTCCTACAAGCCCCCGCGGGAGTTCAACTGGGTGATCGGCGTGACGCTGCTCACGCTGACGCTGCTGCTCAGCTTCACGGGCTACCTCCTCCCCTGGGACCAGCTCTCCATCTGGGCCGTCACCGTGGGGACCAACATGGCCCGGGCGACCCCCCTGCTCGGCCACGAGGGGCCCTTCGCCGAGATGGTGGGGGTGACGCCCCGCTTCGATGCCCGGTCGGCCCTGCTGGGGGGAACCATCGTCGGGCCGCCCACGCTGCTGCGGTTCTACGTGCTGCACTGCATCGTGATTCCCCTGATCGCCTCCATCCTGATGATGGTGCACTTCTGGCGCATTCGGAAGGACGGCGGGATTTCCGGGCCGCTCTAGGCCCGCGGCCCCGCCCGCGGGACTCTCGGGAGAGTGAAGAAGTGGCGAAAGAAGACAAGATCGTCGGCACCTCCGAGGACCTCCCCCGGACCAGCTGGGAGAGGGTGAACGACAAGGTCCACGTCTGGCCCTACCTGACGCGCCTGGAGTTCATGTGCGCGATCATCCTGACGATCATGCTCACGGCGTGGTCCATCCTGGTGGATGCTCCCCTGGAGGAGCCCGCGAACCCCTCGGCCACCCCGAACCCCTCGAAGGCGCCCTGGTACTTCCTGGGCCTCCAGGAGATGCTGGTCTACTTCGACCCCTGGATGGCGGGCGTGGTGCTCCCCACCCTCATCATCGTGGGGCTGATGGCCATCCCCTTCATCGACGTGAACCCCAAGGGGAACGGCTACTACACCTTCGGCGAGCGCCGCTTCGCCATCCTCACCTTCCTTTTCGGCTTCCTGGTCCTCTGGGTCTGGCTCGTCATCCAGGGGACCTTCCTGCGGGGCCCGGGCTGGAACTTCTTCATGCCCTGGGAGGAGTGGGACCCCCACAAGGTGGTCGCCCTGACGAACGTGGACCTGCCCTACCTGCTGGGCTTCCGCGGCTACTGGACCGAGGCGGCCGTGGGGGCGGTGTGCCTCCTGGCGTGGTACGCGACCATCCCCGCGTGGTACATCTGGCGGCGCAAGTCGCTGGTGAACGTGGGGGTCGTCCGCTATGCCATCAAGAGCTTCCTCTTCGTGACGATGATGGGGCTCGTGGCCAAGATGGCGCTGCGGATCTTCCTCAACGTGAAGTACGTCCTCGTCACGCCCTGGTTGAACATATAGCGGGGGCCGCATGACCCAGGAAGGGCGGCAGCGGAAGCACCTGTGGTGGGACGCGTGCGGCCTGCGCCTAGCGGCCGCGGCCCTGGCGGCCGGCGCGGCCCTTTATCTGTGGTGGGCCTGAGCCGCCGCCGGGAGCAAGCCGGGCCGAGAGTGGCGCCGGGCCAGGACAAGAGAGACAGACGGGCCGCCTCCCCTTGGGAGGCGGTTTTTTTTTGTTGAGGGGAGGGCCGGCCCTAGGCGGCGGGCCAGAGGATGCCGTGGTCCTTGAGGATCTCCCGCAGGCGGGAGACGTTGATGAGCTCCATCGGGGCCCCCTCGGCGTACTTCTGGACCTCTTCGGTGAAGTAGCCCGTGGTGATGAGGATCCCCTTGAGCGCCCGCTCGGCCCGCACCGTGTCCGAGAGGCCGATGACCCGGATGGAGGAAACGAAGTCCCCCTCCGGGACCAGGATGCCGTGCACGATGTAGTCCCCCCCGATGACGGGAGAGGGGTTGTGGGCCAGGATGTCGACCTCCTCCTCGTTCACCCAGCGGGTCTCGACGATCCGCATGCCCATGTCCTCGATCAGCTCGTGGAGCATGCGCTCGAAGGCGCGGGCGGGCATCCGGCGCAGGGCTTGGACCTCGCGGTCGTCCCGGGTCCTCTCGGCGTCGGCCTCGAGGGCGATGCTGGAGCTGGTGCGGCGGACGAGGAGGATGACGATGAAGCCCAGGAGAAGCGCGAAGGCGATCAGCTCGAGCATGGGGCTCCCCAGGGGAGGGCGGGGGAGAGGTTTCCCGGGGCCGGGGTGCAGGCCCGGCGGCTCAGCGGATCATTTCGTCGTAGACGCCGTCTTTCTTGCCTTGTTTGATCAGCCGGTCGTGCCGGATGCCCTGGGAGATGGCCCAGTACACGCAAAACCCCACCAGGGGGATCATGATGGCGATGGGGATGTTGTCGGGCTTGGTCAGAATCTCGAGAAAGTGCTCCATATGTTCCTCGTCCGCGGGGGTCCCGGGCGCGGGCCGAGAGCCGGCCCGACGGGACATTCTGGGCCAAAAACGCGGCCCGGGCAACCCTCCCGGGCCCGTCTTGACAATTCGGACCGAACCCCCTAGGAATACCTCGTTCAGGGCGGTTGGCCCCCTTTCCGCCGGGGGCGCCAAGGCCCGCAGAAGCGAGGCGAGCGGACATGCCCCACTTCATCTTTGATGCCTGCATCGGGTGCGGAGT
>JACPCT010000149.1 GCA_016184445.1 Candidatus Tectimicrobiota bacterium
GACCTCGGGGGGGGTGGTCAGGCCAAGCGCCTTGGCTGTCTTCAGGTTGATGACCAGCTCGAACTTCACCGGCTGCTCCACCGGGAGGTCGGCGGGCTTGGCGCCCTTGAGGATCCTGTCCACATAGTAGGCGGCGCGGCGGAACATGTCGGGATAGTTTGGCCCATAGCTTAGGAGGCCTCCGGCGTCCACATATTCACTCGCCTCGTATATCGACGGCAGCTTGTTCTTTGCGGCGAACTCGACGATCCGTTTTCGGTGGAAATTCGTGAACGGATCCAGCACGACAAGAAACCCATCGAGACGGTCGCTGAGGATCGCAGAAAAAGCGCCCTCGAAATCGCTGGGGTTTCCCCGTACCTCTAAAGATCGAGCCGTCACTCCCACCTCCCGTGATGCGATCTCCACTGTCTTGGCCCTGCGTGCCATGCCAGTACCGGCGGCAGAGTTCCAAAGCACGCCCACGCGGGAGAGCCGGGGGACGGTTTCCTTGAACAGCTCTAACCGTTTCCCCGACAAATCGATAGCGGGAAGGGACATCCCCGTGATGTTGCCGCCAGGCCGCGCGAGACTGGCGATGAGCTTGCTTCCCACAGGGTCGCCGCTGATCGCCATGACGATGGGGATTGTCCGGGTCGCTTGCCGAGCCGCGCGGATCGCAGAGTTGGTCGCCGTCACGATAACGTCCACCTTGAGGCGGACAAGCTCAGCCGCAAGGTCGGGGAGCCGTTCCAGCTTCCCTTCCGCCCATCGGTACTCGATGGTGATGTTCCGGCCCTCCACGTAGCCCAGGTCGCGCAGCCCCTGGAGGAAGGTCTTGTCCTGTTCGTCAGGGCTGGCGCGAAGATTCAGGTAGCCGACCCGCGGCACCTTCTTCGCCTGCTGCGCCTCGGCGGGATGGACGGAAGCCAAGATTACAAGCGCCATCAAAAAGACAGCGATTCTCTTGCTCATGCTTTTCCCTCCTATCGCCTTTCGCCTCACCGTATCACCCTATCCGCCCGCTGGAGGACCTCGGAGCAGCCATGCGGCCAAAAGCAGGGGCATCCCATGGAGCGCCCCTGCGCTGGGAACCGGCTTGTCTTAGGGCTCCGCACCCGCGCGGCCCAGGAGCTCGCCCCGGTAGGCCTCGATGGGCTGGGGCGGGGCGTGGAACTTGCGCGCCTTGGAGTGGCTGAGGCCCATCTGGACGAGGGACTCGGCCGTCTTGACCGCGGCGACGACGGGGTCGATCACGGGGATGCCGGAGGCCTGGCTGAGCTCGCGGTCGTAGCCGCAGAGCCCCGCGCAGGCGAGGATGACGACCTCCGCCTTGTCCTCGGCCACGATTCTCTGGACCTGGGCGGTGAGCTCGCGGAGGGTGCGCCCGCGATCGGTGGCGGCCTCCTCCACGTTGATGTTGATGGCCCGCACCGAGGCGCACTTGGCCTCGAAGCCGTAGAGGCGCACGAGGTCCTGCTGGTAGGGGATGAACTGCTCGAGCATGGTGAGGGTGGTGAAGCGGTGGCCGAGGAGGCAGGCCAGCGCCATGCCCGCCTCCGAGATGGAGCAGACGGGGATGTCGAGGACCTCCTTCAGGGCGAAGACCCCCACGTTGCCGAAACCGGCGAGCACCACGGCGTCCGGCCTGTCCTGCTCCACCCGCTCCCGCACCGCCTCGATCATGTGGGGGGCGCTCATGTAGTCGCCGTAGGCGCAGTCGATGTTGCGGGTGCCGCCCGGCGAGGTGAGGGGGATGAGCTCCGTCCCGGGCTGCGCGCAGCGCCGGGCCGAGCGCATGATGACCCCGGTCACGATCTCCGAGGTGTTGGGGTTGGCGACGAGAATCCGCATGGGGGGCGCCTCCTGTGGCCGGGGCATGCCCGGGATGGATGGGCCATCATCCCACCGGAGGGGCGGAGAGTTCAATGAGGGGATTTCGGAGGGTTAGAGCCCCCGCGCGATCAGATCCACGCCGTCCGTGCCGAGGACCTCGGCCTGGATGATCGCGCCGGGCGCGGCCTCGGTCTCGTGGAGGAAGACCTCGCCGTCCACCTCGGGGGCCTGGTGGCGGGTGCGGCCCCGCAGCAGGCCCTCCCCCGTCATGCCCTCGACGAGCACCTCGGCGCGCTTCCCGACGAGCGCCCGGTTGTCCTCCCGCATGATTTTCTCTTGGAGGGCGAGGAGCTTCTTCAGGCGGGCCCGGGCGGCCTTCTTGGGCACCTGGCCCGGGAGGCGGGCGGCGATGGAGCCCTCCTCCGGGGAGTAGACGAAGCCGCCCAGCCGGGCGAAGCGGGTCTCCTCCACGAAGGCGAGGAGCTTCTCGAAGTCCGCCTCCGTCTCCCCGGGGAAGCCCACCAGCATGGTGGTGCGCAGGGCGCAGCCGGGCACCCGCTCCTTGATGCGGTTGACGAGCTCGCGCGTGCCCGCCTCGTCGATGCCCCGGCGCATGGCGGCGAGCACCGGCGTCGAGATGTGCTGGAGGGGCATGTCGACGTACTCGGCCACCTTGGGGAGGTCGCGGAAGGCGTCCAGGAGCTCGTCCGTCACCCCCCTCGGGTAGTTGTAGAGGACCCGGATCCAGCCCAGGCCCTCCACCGCGTTCAGCCTCTCCAGCAGCCTGGCGAGCGAGAAGCCCATCCCCAGGTCGGTGCCGTAGCTCGTGATCTCCTGGGCGAGGAGGTTCACCTCCCGCACCCCGGCGGCGGCCAGCGCCTCGGCCTCTTCCACGACAATCTCGAGCGGCCGGGAGCGGAAGCGGCCCCGGAAGCGCGGGATGACGCAGAAGGTGCAGGGGCGCGAGCAGCCCTCGGCCACTTTCAGATAGGCGCTCGGCCCCGGCTGAGCGAGGAGGCGGGGGAGCCTGCGGCCGTAGTCCATGAGGGTGTCGGAGAAGGCCTCGCGGGCGGGCACCGCGCCCTCCTCGCGCGCGGCGAGGAGGTCCGGCAGGCGGTCGTACTCCCGGGTGCCGATGAAGAGGTCCACCTCGGGCAGGCTCTGGGCCAGCTCCCCGCGGTAGCGCTCGGCGAGGCAGCCCGCGACCACGAGGGTCTTGAGCGGGCCTCCCGCCTTGAGGGAGGCCACCTGGAGGATGGCGTCAATGGACTCGCGCTTGGCGTCCTCGATGAAGCCGCAGGTGTTCACGATGGCCACTTCCGCCTCGGCGGCGTCCCCGACGAGGCGGTAGCCCGCCCCGGCGAGGGCGGCGAGCATGATCTCGCTGTCCACGGTGTTCTTGGCGCAGCCGAGGGAGACCAGCGCCGCGCGCGGGGCTCCCGGGTTTTCCCCGGGGGCCTCCGGCGCCGCCAGGCGGACGAGAGGCTTCTCCCGGATCTGGAGGAGGCCGCTCATGGGGCGCCCCCCCTGCCCGGCGGGCCGCCGCCGCCCGGAAGGACGCGCAGGGCCACCTTGCCGCCCACCTTCCGCGAGGCCGAGCCCGGGTCGAGGTGCCACTCCTCCTTGGGCCGGTTGAAGTAGCGCAGCGCCACCCCGGGCAGCTCCCGCCGGAGGATATCGAGGAGGAAGACCATTCCCATCGCCTCCCCCGCCTCCTCCAGCTCGGGGAAGAGGCCGAGGTAGAGGCCGGGGTCCATGCAGAGGTTCTTCATCTGGATGACGTGCACGCCCGTGCGCCCGCAGAACTCCAGCAAGGCCTCGGCCTCGGCCTCGCGGTCGGTCACGCCCGGGAAGACCAGATAGTTGACCTGGGTGTAGAGGCCCGCGTCCACGGCGGCCTTGACCGTGTCCTCCACCTCCTCGAAGCCGTAGGTTTCGGGCCGGTAGTAAGCGCGGTGCCGCTCGGGCAGGACGCTGTTCGTGCTCACCCGGATGCTCTCGAGCCCCGCGGCGGCGAGGCGGGGGACCCAACCGGGGCGGCTGCCGTTGGTGTTGAGGTGCAGGGTGCCGCGCCCCGTGCGCTCGCGGATGAGGCGGCAGGCGCGCTCGATCACCCCGGCCTGGAGTAAGGGCTCGCCCTCGCAGCCCTGGCCGAAGCTCGCCACGGCCAACTCCGCGCCCTCCAAGTGGGGAGCGGCGATGCCGCAGAGCTCCTCCGGGGTGGGCACGAAGCCGATGCGCTCGTGGCTCGCGGGGAAGAGGTCGTCCGTCTGGAGGGAGATGCAGCCCCGGCAGTCGGCGTTGCACAGGGGCGCGATGGGCAGGCCCATCTCCCACCGCCCGGCGAAGAAGTTCTTGGCCGCGAAGCAGTGGAACTCCTGGGCGCAGCGGGCGAGGTGGGGGATCATGCGGTTCCCGGGGTGGCGGCCCCGCATCCCGGCCACGCGCTCGGCCAATCCCCTGTCATCGAAGGCGGCGGGGGACCAGCGCGGGCAGTCGTCCACCTGGACGGCGGCACAGATGAAGCCGCCGCCCTCTTCGTCGAAGCCCAGCGCCGTGTAGGCCCAGAGCGGGAGGGCGGGGG
>JACPCT010000150.1 GCA_016184445.1 Candidatus Tectimicrobiota bacterium
GACGGGGGGCTTCCTCTCCTGGGCCTGCGCCCCGCCTCCGAAGAGGAGGACGGCCAGCGCCAGCTCCGCCGCGATCTTCCAAAATGCAAACTTCATCACACTACACTCCACCCCGGCGCTCCCGCCCAACCCTTATTCTACCCGCTTTCGAAAACCCGATGTGCAATAGGAAGAACAAAACCCCCATTCTACGTATTTCACATTTCCGGCAAGGAGACGGGAATGACCATCGAGGAACGCTTCGAGCGGCTGGAGAAGCAGAACGGCGAGCTTGCGAAGCAGAACCGCCGGCCGAGGAAGTGCATGGCGGGGGCCGTGTCGCTGGCCCTGGCCGCCTCCCTCGCCGCGACGGCGGGATGGGTGGGGGCATGGACGGCCAACATCGAGCCCTCCCAGGTCGCCACCCAGAAGATTCTCTTGAAGGACGCCACCGGGCGCGTGTTCATGCTCTTCGACGCGGCGGGGGGCACCCTGATGGCGCGCGGCCGCAACGGCCGCCCGCGCATCAGCATGGACGCCCTGCGGGGGAAGCTGAACTTCTACAATGCCTACGGGAACATCTACCGGACGTATCCCTGAGGCACCGTTTGCCTTGACACACACCTGAAGCTCACACCGGCGGCCGGCGGCTCCGCAGCTCGGGCGTGGCCTCCTCGAAGGCGTGGCCCGCCCGCAGGACCCGCGCCTCCTCCCAGGGGGGGCCGATGAACTGGATGGAGATCGGGACGCCCTCGCTGGAAAACCCCATGGGCACCGCCAGCGCCGGGAAGCCCGTCATGTTCTGGTGGGTGAGAAAGGGCTGGGTGATGGCGAGGGAGTAGTCGATCTCCTTCCCGTTGATCGTGCTCTTGACCGTCTCGATGAAGGGCGCGATGCAGGGCAGGGTCGGGGTGAGGAGGATGTCGGCCCTCTGGAAGAGCCCCCGCACCTCCCGGCGCAGCAGCACCCGCTCGCGCTGGGCGCGGATGTAGGCGTCCGGGTTCCCCGTGCCCAGGCGGTCCTCGATGCGCTTGCGGGTGAACGCCCCGTAGCCCGCCGGGTCCTTCGCGTAGAGCGGGCGGTGGAACTCGATGAACTCGTGGGACATGATCGCCTCGCCCACGGCGCGGATGCGCTTGGCGTCCGGGAAGGGCAGCGTCTCCACCCTCGCCCCCAACTCCCTGAGCACCCCCACCGCCCGGCCGAAGGCAAGCTGGATCTGGGCATCCACCTCGGCGTTCTCGCAGAGGTCCGGGCAGAGCGCGAGGCGCAGGCCCTTCACGCCCATGTCCAGCCCGGCGGAGAAATCGGGCACGGGCACGTCCCGGCTGTAGGGGTCGCGGGGGTCGTAGCCCGCGATGGCCTGGAGGAGGAGGGCGGCGTCCCGCACCGTGCGCACCAGCGGCCCCACGTGGTCGTAGCTCAGGGCGTTGGGGCACACCCCCGCGAGGCTCACCCGCCCGTGGGTGGGCTTGAGCCCCACGACGCCGCAGTGGGCGGCTGGCCCCCGGATGGAGCTGCCCGTGTCCGTTCCCAGGGCGGCGGGCACCATGCCCGTCGCGACCGAGGCGGCCGAGCCCGTGCTCGAGCCCCCGGTGATGCGGCTCAAATCCCAGGGGTTGCGGGCGGTGCCCAGGTGGGGGTTGTGGCTGAGCGGCCCGGAGGCGAACTCCTGGGTGTGGCACTTGCCGAGGAGGATGCCCCCCGCCTCCTTGAGCTTCCCGACGGCGAAGGCGTCCACCTCCGGCACCCGGTCCTTGAAGAATGAGGAGCCGCAGGTGGTGCGCACCCCCGCCGTGTCGATGATGTCCTTGACGCCAAAGGGAATCCCGTGGAGGGGGCCCTTCGAGCGGCCCGCCGCGATCGCCTCCCCCGCTTCCTTCGCCTCCTCCCGCGCCTGGTCCGCCGTCACCTCGATGAAGCCCAGGACCTTCGGGTTCGCCTCCTCGATGCGCCGGAGGTTCGCCTCCACCACCTCCAGGGGGGACAGCTCCTTCTTCCCGATCCTCCGCGCAAGCTCGTGGACGGGGGCGTAGCAGAGATCATCGGACATTCCGGTTTCCCTCCGAGCCAATGGACGCCTGCAGGGGCGACCGGCCGGTCGCCCCTGCAAAAAATTGCGGCCCCTCACCCCCCCAGCAGCGCCCGCTTGACCTGGGGCGCGGCCTGGCGCGCCCGTTCCCCGATCTGGGCGTCAGAGAGGGTGCTCAGCGGATGGGCGATGACGGCGGGCTCCACCCCCTCCATCCCGAGGGCGGCGCGCTGCACCTGGGCCTCGTGGAGGAAGGCCTCGGTCACGATGACGGCCGAGGGGACGCCCAGCTCCTCCAGCGCGATCGCGTCGTGCATACAGCACGAGGTGCAGGAGCCTCAGTCCCCGATCGCGGTGAGCGCGGCGTCGCATTCCCGGGCGATTCGCCCGATGAGCGCGGGGTCCGCGTTCCGCGAGAAGCTCTCCTTCTTGTAGTAGCGCACCTCGGCGAAGGGGGCCTCCGCCTGGAGGAGGGCCACCGTCTTCTCCAGCAGCCTCCGGCCGTTCCACTTGGTGTTGTCCAAAACCCCCAGGCGCAGCCCCGCGAGGGACTTGACGCGCGGCGAGACAGGCCGGGGCGCGGCCTCGACGGCGCCGCGCGGGTCGTAGACCACCTGGCCTGCGTGCAATGGCGTGGCCATCACGATTCTCCCTCCCATCATTGCGGTATCAGACCCATGGGGCGAACACAAGGTTCGCCCCTACACTTGGCACGTCCCGTCCACGCAGGCAGGCCCGGAGGCGGGCGGGCGGCCGTCGAGGGCGCGCAGGACGGGGCCCGACATGTGCCCCCAGCCGGGGATGAAGGCCGAGAAGCGCCCCGCCTCCCCCCCGGCGACGAAGAGGTGGATGTCCGAGGGGCCCGGCACGATGGGGATGCGCTCCCCCGGCTCCCGCCGGTGCCAGCGCGGGAGGCCGCGGTTGTATATCTTTCCGTAACGGCCGTGGAAGCTGATGTCGGCGAAGGTGTTCGTGGTGTGGGCCCAGAGGTAGCTCTTCACGTCGGCGCGCGTCCAGCCCTTGGAGGCGATGGTGGCGGCGTGCTCGGGGCCGATCACCACGGCGCAGGAGCCGCTGCTCACGGCGTTGTTGTGGGCGATGGTGCTCATGGCCGAGCAGACGCTGTCCAGGATGCCCTCGGGGTCGCCGGCGACGTGGTTGGTGACGCTGTGGGGGGCCTCCGCCGCGATGGCGAAGACGGTCGAGTCCCCGGGCGCGTAGCCCTGCTCCACGTGGTAGGGCGCCCAGGGGGAGGCTTCCTCGTTCTCGGCGATGCAGTAGGTGTACTTCCCGGGGTGGCCGAGGGTGCTCTTGTCGAGCTCGCCGGGCCGGCCGCCCCCCACGTTCAGGAGCACCAGGCGCACCGCGCGGCCGATGGTCGCGTTCGCCCGGTTGCCCGGGCCGAAGACGTTGCAGCCCGCGTTCATGCCGATCTGCCCGCGGACGGGGCCGTTCACGACGAGAAGCGGGCAGGCCACGTGGGTGGTGGCCTGGACCCCGTTCAGGTTGAAGCGCGGGCCGCAGAGCGCCAGCATGGCCGCCCGCACCACGGGGGCGTACTCGGGCCGGCAGCCCGCCATCACCATGTTCACCGCGAGGACCTCGCGCGTCAGGCTGCCCCAGCGCGGGGGCACCCGGCACTCGACGAGGTCCCCCTGCCCCCCGAGGGCCGCCACCACCGCCTCCACCTTCCCGGGGGTGGGGGGCACGACGGGCAGGCCGTCCGTGAAGCCCTGGGCGTAGTACCATTCGGCGAGGTCCACGCCCTCGGCAACGGCCTGGATCAGGGTCCGGCTGGGCATCTCGGGGCCTCCCGGCTTGCGGTTTCCCCCAATATGCCCCCGGACGGGGCGGGCCTCAAGCCCCCTGGGGGCGGGTCTCGAAGCGGCGCGCGAGGCGCGACATGGAGTAGGCGAAGGCCCAGTAGACCACGGCGATGAAGAGGTAGAGCTCGAAGGGCCGGATCTCGCGGTTGTTGACGATCTGGGCGGCCTTGGTGAGGTCCACGTAGCCGATGATGGAGGCGAGGGAGGTGTCCTTGAAGAGCACGATCATCTGGGTCACGAGGGAGGGCACCATGTTGCGCAGGGCCTGGGGGAGCACCACCCAGAGCATGGCCTGGGCCTTGGTGAGCCCGATCGAGGCCGCCGCCTCCACCTGACCGCGCGGCACCGACTGGATGCCCGCGCGCACGATCTCCCCGAAGTAGGCCGCCTCGAAGATCACGAAGGCCGTCAGCGCCACCCCGTACTCGGGGATGGGGAGCCGCAGGAGCTGGGGGATGACGAACCACATCCAGAAGATGACCATCACGAGCGGCACCCCCCGGAAGAGCTCGACGTAGGCGGCGGCGGGGAGGCGGATGAGGGGCGAGCGCGCGAGGCGGGAACCGCCAGGGCAAGGGTTCCCCCGCCGAAGGCGCCGAGGCCGAGGAACCCCTGAACCAGCAGGAATTCCAGGTTCTTGAGGATCACCCCGAAGTCGAGCATGGCTCAGGAATCCCCGCGGACGATGAGGCCCGGAATGGCGAAGCGCCGCTCGACGCGGCCCATGACGCCCGCGATGAGGAGGCAGAGGGCCAGGTAGATCACGGTCCCGGCGGTCAGGGCCTCAATGGCCTTGGCGGTGTAGGTCTCGATCTGGCGCGCCTGGAAGGTGAGCTCGGCCACGCTGATGGTGAGCGCCACGGAGGAGTTCTTCAGGAGGTTGAGC
>JACPCT010000151.1 GCA_016184445.1 Candidatus Tectimicrobiota bacterium
GTCATCTCAGTTGCTCCTTCAGCCGTTTCAGGCGCTCGCGTATGGGGTCGATGTCCTGCCGGGGCGTCTTGATGCCCTGTCTGGATTTTTTCTGGAAGGCGTGGACCACCCAGATGGCCTCGTGAATTTGCAGTGCATACACTGCCCGGTATGCCTCGCTCCGGTGGGCCAGGGCGATTTCAAAGACGCCGGAGCCCAATCCCTTCATGGGCTTGGCGATATCCGCCTTGCCTCCTTCGGCGGCGATGGTCAGGGCGGAAAGCATGATGCGCTGCGCCCGGGGCGGGAAAGCTTCAAACTCCTTGCGCGCCTGCTTCACCCAGGCGATTTCCCGCGTCGCCTCGCCCATCTGGAATTGTTGTCATATTTAACAACACTTGTCAAGCGAAATTTTGGATTGGACTCCCCCCTCATAGACGGGCCGGGCCGGCCCCTTGCGCCGGGTCTTGACAAGGAAGCCAGGCGGGAGGGTTAGCCAATGGCCACTTTTTCCCCCTTGAAGTGGCTCAATAAATCTTGTGCGGCCTTGTTGAAATCGCCGAAATACCGCTCGACGCACATTTTGATTGAGCCATCGGCTGAAAATTCCATGCCCGGTGGTTTGTTCGTGCCCTTCAACATGGCCACAATAGTATTATTTTTCGCGTACTCATGGACAAACTCGCACCTAATTTCTTTGTACACTTTTCCGCTATCCAACGCCGCATATTCATTTCCCAATCTGGGGAAAAATTCCTTGAAATTGGCGGCCGAATTTCCAGTGGAGAGGTCTCCCCTGATGATTCCTCCTAGAATTTCGGTATGTACAAGCAGCCCAAGCGCGGACAAAAAATTCCCTGCGTTCTCACCACGCTTTACGGTTTCAATCTCTCTCTTGATGTCAGAGGCCATAAAGTTGATCAGTTGAGTGAGTTGGTCTTTGGTGAACAGAATTTGGTTATTGCCGGGGGGATTAGCTTTGTCCATGGTTTGAACCCTTTACGGCGTGTAGTGGATAACAAGAGTTTATCCGCCCTTCCCTGTTCTGGGTGCTGGGGCGAAACTTAGCCGCGCCCGGCTCCGCTAGGCCTTCTCCTCGCGCAGGCTGAGGATCACGTCCGCCGCGATCTTGGCGGCCTCGTAGCACACGCTCGGGCATCCGGTCGCGCTGTGTCCGCCCGCTTCCAGGAAGGCCTTGCGCTGCTCGGGGTCGGCGAGCAGGAAGCCGCGCCCGTAGAGCTTCTCGTGGATCTCCAGGCACCGGGACGAGCCCTCCACCGCCTCGAAGCGCCGGTACACCTCCTGGGCGGGGACCATCGCCTTCGCGTACTGCTGCGTGTCCTCCAGCCGCGTCCTTCCCGCCTCCAGGCCGATCGCCATGACGGCGCCGGTCAAGGCGCCGCAGGTGGCCCCCATGCGGGCCACCCCGCCGGCGAGCGCGCTGCCCGCCCGGAAGGCCCCCTCGTCTTCCATACCCAGCTTTTCTTGCAGAGCCGCAAGAACGGATTGCGTTCAGCCGGCGAACTTCATGTCGTACGCGCGGGCGAGCTCACCGGCCTCCTCGATGAGCCGCGCCCTCTCGGCGGCGTCCATGGCTTCCTCCTTCGCGGGCAGGAAAAGCGAACGGCCTCCTTCCAATATGGCTTCCCCGCGGGGGGACGGCAAGGGAGAAGGCGGCGCCCGGCCGGAGGGGGCCGCACCCGTTTCCGCCCCCCGGGTCGCGCCGCCCCGGAAAGCTGTTAAGATAGATGCCGGCTCCCTTTCCGGGGGTGTTTTCGGACCCCCGTATGGAGAACGACGGCCCCATGCCCTCCATGCCCCAGCCCCTGCCGCCCGATGCCCTGCGCTGGCGCTGCGACCTGCGCGAGGCGCTCCCGCCGGAGGGAGGCGACCCCTCGAACGAGAAGTTCATCGGCCAGGAGCGCGCCGAGCGCGCCCTCGCCTTCGGCCTCGAGGTCCGCTCCCCGGAGTTCAACGTCTACATCGCGGGATCCCCGGGCACGGGGCGCTACACCATGTGCCGCGCCATCTGCGAGCGCATTGCCTGCGGGCGCGCGGTGCCCAGCTCGACCGCCTTCGTCCACAACTTCGCGGACCCGGAGCGCCCCCTGTGGCTCAAGTTCCCGCCGGGGCTGGGCCGCTCCTTCCGGGACGACATGGAGTCCCTGATCGCCGAGCTGAAGGAGGCCATCCCCAAGGCCTTCGAGGACGAGAGCCACGACGCCGAGCGGAAGAAGATCATCGAGTCCATCCAGGAGCGCCAGCAGGAGCTGCTGGGCCGGCTGGAGGAGAAGGCCAAGGCGGTGGGGTTCGCCGTCCGCCCGGGCCAGGGCGGCTTCGCCCTCATCCCCCTCATCGGGGGCGAGCCCGCCACCGAGGAGGCCTTCGCGAAGCTCTCGCAGGAGGAGCGGGAGCGCATCGCCCGGGCCCGCAACGCCTTCAGCGAGCACGTGGGGGAGTTCGTCAAGCACACGCGCGCCCTGGAGAAGGAGCTGCGCGCGCGCATCCACGAGCTGGAGAAGGACATCGCCCTCACCGCCGTCCGGGGCCCGGTGGACGACCTGCGGGAGAAGTACAAGGACTTCCGGAAGGCCCTCGATCACCTGGACGACGTGCAGGAGCACATCCTGGGCAACCTCCAGCACTTCCGCCCCCAGGAGGAGGAGGGCCAGGGGGCGCTCCCCCTCCTGGCGATGCGCCGCTCCCCCGAGGAGGACCCCTTCAAGGCCTACGCGGTCAACCTCGCGGTGGACACGAGCGACATGGACTGCGCCCCCGTCGTCTTCGAGTCCAACCCCAACTTCAGCAACCTCTTCGGCCGGGTGGAGCGGCGGGCGGTGTTCGGCGCCTACACCACGGACTTCACCATGATCCGCGCGGGCTCGATGGTCGCGGCGAGCGGGGGCTTCCTCATCCTCAACGCCCTGGACGTGCTCATCAGCCCCGGGGTGTGGCCGGCCCTCAAGCGCGCCGTCCGCACCCGCTGCGTCCGCATCGAGGACCTGGGCGAGACCTACGGCTGGAGCCAGGGGGGCATCAAGCCCGAGCCGGTGCCGGTGGACGTCAAGGTCATCCTCATGGGGAGCCCCTGGCTCTACTACCTCCTCCTCCAGCACGACGAGGACTTCCAGAAGCTCTTCAAGGTGAAGGCGGACTTCAGCCCCATGATCGGCCGCACCTCGGGGAGCCTGCGCGACTTCCGGGGGTTCATCGACTACCACCGCCGGAAGTCCGACCTCCTGCCCTTCCGGGACGAGGCGGTCGCCTGCGTCCTCGAGGAGAGCGCCCGCGGGGTCGCCCACCAGGGGAAGCTCTCGGCCCGCTTCGGGGAGCTGCACGAGCTCCTCATCGAGGCGGACCACTGGGCCCGCGGGGAGGGGGCCTCCGAGGTCGGCCGCAAGCAGATCCTCCGCGCGATCGAGGAGAAGCGGCGCCGCTCCGACCTCATCGACGAGCGCCTGCGCGAGCTCATCGTCGAGGGCACCCTCTTCATCGACGTCGAGGGCGCCGTCGAGGGCCAGGTGAACGGCCTCGCCGTGATGGACCTGGGCGACTACAGCTTCGGCAAGCCCGCGCGCATCACCGCCCAGACCTTCATGGGCGAGCGCGGGGTGGTGAACATCGAGCGCGAGAGCAAGCTCTCGGGCGGCATCCACGACAAGGGGGTGCTCATCCTCCAGGGCTACCTGGGGGCCACCTACGCCCGCCGCCGCCCGCTCGCCCTCTCGGCCAGCATCTGCTTCGAGCAGAGCTACTCCGGCGTGGACGGCGACAGCGCCTCCTCCACCGAGCTCTACGCCGTCCTGAGCAGCCTCTCGGGGCTCCCCATCAAGCAGGGCCTGGCGGTGACGGGCTCGATCAACCAGCGGGGCGAGGTCCAGCCCATCGGCGGGGTGAACGAGAAGGTCGAGGGCTTCTTCGAGGTCTGCAGGCACAAGGGGGCGCTCACCGGGGAGCAGGGGGTGCTCATCCCCGGGCCGAACGTCAAGAACCTCATGCTCCGCGACGAGGTCGTCGAGGCGGTGCGGCAGGGGAAGTTCCGCATCTACCCCGTCCGCACCGTGGACGAGGGCATCGCCCTCCTGACCGGCATCCCCGCCGGGGAGCGGGACAAGGAGACCGGCGAGTTCCCCCCCGGGAGCGTCCACGGCCGCGCCGAGGCCCGCCTCATCCAGATGTACGAGGACCTCCGGCGCCTGCGCCGGGGCAAGGACGAGGACGAAGAAGAAGAGGAAGAGAAAGGCGCCCCCGGCAAGACCCCCCCCTCGCCCCCCGAGCCCCCGCCCCGCCCGCCGAGGCGAAGGCGGGAGGGGTGGCGACAGGGGAGCGGGCAAGCGAAGCCGCCTTCCAAACGGAGGTGCGGCGGTTCCTTACGGCGAGTTGCTGGAG
>JACPCT010000152.1 GCA_016184445.1 Candidatus Tectimicrobiota bacterium
GCTGGCGGAGCATCCCGGCGGCCTGCTCCTGGGTCTTGGCCGCCTCCTCGAAGCGGCCCGCCTCGGCGTAGGCCGCGGCCAGGGTGTCCATGTAGGAGGGCTGGTAGTCCAGCCCCACGGCCTTCAAGGCGTGCTCGACGGCGCGCTGGCCGTCGCGGCAGGAGGCGGGCCCCGGGCAGGTGGCGAGGAACCAGGCGAGAGAGTTGTTCGCCGCGGCGTTCTCGGGGGCGAGCTGGTAGGCCTTCTCGAAGTCGGCGCGGGCCGCCTCCCAGCGCTTCATCTTCTGGTGCGCCTGCGCCCGGAAGCGGATGGACTGGATGTCCTTGGGGTCGGCCTCGAAGGCCTTGGTGTACTCCGCGGCGGCCAGGTCGTACTGCTGCTTGGCCCAGAAGATCCGGGCCCGGTTGCGGCGGGGGAGGGCGTAGCGGGGGTTGATCTCGGCCGCCTTGAGGTAGCCGGCGAGGGCCTGGTCCATGAGCCCTTTTCTCTCATAGGCCACGGCCCGGTTGTTGTAGGAGGCGTGGTCCTTCGGGTCGGACCGCAGGTACCTGTCGTAGTCCGCGATGGCCAGGTCGTGCAGGCCCTTGCCCAGGTAGAGATAGCCGCGGCTCCGGTAGAGGTAGTTCTCGGAGGGCTTGAGGCGGATCGCCTGGGTGTAGTCCGCGATCGCCTGGTCGGTCATCTTCGCCAGCTCGCGGGCGCGGCCCCTCTGGTAGAAGTTGTGCACGTCGCTGGGATCGAGATCGATCGCCCGGGTCAGGTCCGCGACGGCGGGGGGATAATTCTTCATCTCGATATGGAGCCGGCCGCGCCCCCTGTGGTAGAGGCTCTTCCCGGGCTCGATCCGGATCGCCTCGTTGAAGTCGGCGAGGGCGAGGTCGAAGAGCTTCTTCTCCTGATAGAGGGCGCCGCGGTGGTTGTAGGCCAGCCCGTAGTTCGGCTTGAGCTGTATCGCCTGGGTGTAGTCCGCGATGGCGGAGTCGTACATGCGCTTGCGGCCGTAGGCGATGCCCCGCTCCAGGTAAGCGCTCGCGGCGCGCGGGTTGAGCTGGATGGCCCTCCCGTAGTCCGCGACCGCCAGGTCGAAGAAGCCCTTGTCGTCGTAGGCGTTGCCCCGGTAGACGTAGATGCCCGCCTCATTGGGCCTCAGCTGGATCGCCCGGGTGAAGTCCGCGATCGCCAGGTCGTAGAGCTTCCTGCGGTAGTACGCGGCGCCGCGGTTCCAGTAGGCGCCGTAGGCGCCGGGGCTCAGCCGGAGCGCCTCCGAGAAAGAGCGGATCTTTTCGTTGTCGTCCGGCGCGTTCAGCCCCCTCCGGAACCACTCCTCGGCGGTCTGGCTCCAGGCGGGCCCGGCCGCAGCCGCCAGCCACAACGCCGCGATGAGAAGCGCCACCCGCCGCAAACGCCGCATGACCTTCACCCTCCCAGGCGAGTCCCCGCCCATGCAGGACGGGAGATGGGGGAATCCAGCGCGCATTATCCGCCGGGGGTGGAAAGCCCTCAAGAGGGCGCCGCGACCTTCAGCTCCCCGGCCAGGGAGGCCACTTCGGCCCAAACGGCTTCCTCGATGGGCACTCCCTCCCGCAGCCGGCGGCCGCGCTCGCCCTGGCTGCGCTCGCCGGGGACGCGGATGGCGGATGCGCCCGGCGCCTTTCGCGAGGCTTTCACTTCCTCGACGTGGGCGGCGGCGGCCCGCCGGAACTCCCGGGGGTCGCCGAAGGCGGCCGGGTCGATGGCGATCACGAGCTCCCCCTTGTCGTAGTGCCCCTCCCGGACGGCCTGGCCGAGGGGCTTGCCCACCTTGGCGCCCAGGAGCGGCCCGGCCAGGAGCCCCAGGAAGAGGCACAGCCCGTAGCCCCGGTGCCCCCCGAAGGGAGCCAGCGCCCCGGCGGCCGCCTGGACGGGGTCGGTGGTGGGGGCGCCGTCCGGCCCGACGGCCACGCCGGGCCGAAGCGTCTCGCCCCGGGCCTTCGCCTGGAGGACAGCGCCGAAGGCGACCTCGCTCGTGGCGAAGTCGAGGAGGAGGGGTCTCCCGTCCTCTCGGGGCAGGGCGATGGCGAGGGGATTCGTCCCCAGCAGGCGCTCGGCGCCCCCCAGGGCGTGGACCAGGGGCTGGGTGACCCCGGCGACGAGGCCCACGAGGCCCGTGCGCGCGATGCGCTCGGCGTAGTAGCCGGCCATGCAGATGTGGTCGCAGTTCACCACCCCCACGGCGCAGCAGCCCGAGCGCTCCGCCTTCCGGGCGGCGAGGCTCGCACCGAAGATGACGCCCACGGGGCCCATCGCCCGGTCCGCGTCCACGAGGGCGCTCGCGTCGCGCTCCTCCACCACGCGGGGCCGGGCCCGGGGGTTGATCATCCCCGACTGGATCCGCCGGACCATGGCGGGGAGCCGGATGAGGCCGTGGGTCCCGTAGCCCCGCAGGTCCGCCTCGAGGAGGACGTCCGCCGCCGCCATGGCCGCCTCGGGGCCGCAGCCGGCGGCCGCGAGGAGGCGCTCCATCAGGTCGCGCAGGGCGTCGGGGTTCAGGACGCGGGGGGAGGCGTGTTCCATGCGGATCTCTCCGAAGGTACAAAAAAACAGGGGCGCCCGGTTGAACGCCCCTGCGGGGAAGACCCCCGCCTCTCCTGGCCCTTCCCTACAGATCCGGCGCCGGGGCGGCGAGGCTGGGCTGGCTGACCTTCATCATCCAGCAATAGATCTCGATGCGGTTCTCGTCCGGGTCGAGGAAGTAGAAGGCGTGGCTGCCGCTGCCGCCCACGAAGCTGTCCCCGTCGGAGCCCTCGGGGCCGTGGGTGTAGGGCCCCGAGACGAGCTTGATGCCCTTGCCGCGGACGTGCTGGAGGGCGTGCAGCCAGGTCTCGCGGTCGTGGGCCTCGAAGGCGATGTGGTGGACGCCGATCGCGGTCCGCTTCTCGGAGTCGCCGAGGGGAACGCCGGCCCGCCGGGCGTCCTCCGAGAGTTCGAAGAACACGAGGTCGTGGTGCATCTCGCCGCAGCGCATGAAGCAGATCGGGCGGCGGAAGTCGGGCGGGCCCCACTTGCCCGTGAGCTTCAGGCCCACGACCTCCCGGTAGAATTGGATCGACCGCTCCACGTCTTTCACATGGATCCCGACATGGCCGACGCGTTTCACGAAGCAGGGCATGAATGTCTCCCCCCCACGGGCTTGAGGGGCCGCCAGGCCCCCCGAACGGATCGCCTGGATGGCTGCGAAGGTCCCCCATCCTACCACGCCTGGGCCCGCCTTGACTCGGGGGGGTTCACCCCACATGCTTTCCCCCTGTCCGGCCCGAGCGCCGGGCCACCGGCCCCCTGGAGGATGCCCAACCCATGATCAATCGCCTGACCCCCGCCACCCGCGTCACCTTCGCCACCGTGGTCATCCTCGGCTCCCTGTTCGCCTGGAGGCTCTACGGGTTGCAGGGACTTCCGGCGGCCACGACCCTTCAGGCCCAGGAGATCGAGAAGATCGTCCGGGACTACCTCCTCAAGAACCCCGAAGTCGTCGCCGAGTCCCTCGCGGCCCTCGAGCGCAAGCGGGAGAACGCCCAGGCGGCCGCCGCGCAGACGGCCCTCGCCCAGTACCAGGTCCAGCTCTACAACGACTCCGAGGCCCCCGTGGGCGGGAACCCCCGGGGGGACGTGACCATCGTGGAGTTCTTCGACTACCGCTGCGGCTACTGCCGCAGGGTCCACCCGGCGGTGGCGAACGTGCTCCAGAAGGACGCCAAGGTCCGCATCATCTACAAGGAGTTCCCCATCCTGGGGCCGCCCTCGGTGCTGGCCGCCCGGGCCGCCCTCGCCTCCCGGGCCCAGGGCAAGTACCTCGCCTTCCACACGGCCCTCATGTCGGGGGGCGGCTCCTTCAGCGAGGCGGAGATTCTCAAGGAGGCCGCCTCGGTGGGGCTCGACGCCGAGCGCCTCAAGAAGGACATGGCCTCGCCCGAGCTCGAGAAGATCATCGAGAAGAACCACGCCCTCGCCCAGGCCCTCAACATCCGGGGGACGCCCGCCTTCATCGTGGGCAAGCGGCTGGTCCCGGGCGCCATGGAGGAGGCGGACCTCGCCGCCCTTGTGCAAGAGACGCGCGCCGGAAAGTAGCCACCCGGCAAGGGAGGGGGACGCCGCCATGAAGCGGTTCTTCACCTTCAACGGCAAGCTCGACGAGGACCGTTTCCTCGAGGGGCCGCACTCCCGCAAGTGGGAGGCGGCCTTCCTCATCCGGGTAGTGGTGGGGTTCGTCAAGGGGATGCGGGCGCTGCACTTCCTGGGGCCTTGCGTGACGGTGTTCGGCTCGGCCCGCATCGGGGAGGGACATCCCTTCTACGAGCTCTCGCGCGAGGTGGGGCGGGCGAT
>JACPCT010000292.1 GCA_016184445.1 Candidatus Tectimicrobiota bacterium
GCCGCCCCCTGGTCCCAGACGGTCCAGCGCTTGGGATGGACGACGAAGCGCACCCGGTCCACCTGGGCCACCGGCCCGGCCATGAACTTCTCGGCCATCTCGGGGGGGAGGTAGCGCCGGGCGCAGCGGCCGATGAGGTCGTGGTCCTTCCCGACGCCCTCCACCAGCTCCACCACCCCCTCGCACACCACGGCGGCGTAGGGCCGGGTGTCCTTGTCCACGCAGACGGAGATCTTGGGGTTGCGGCGGACGATGCGGGTGTGGATGCCGCTCACCTTGGTGCTGATGAGGAACTTGCCGTCCTCCCAGATGTACCAGATGGGGCGGATGAGCTGGCCGCCGTCCTTGCGGGTGAGGGAGAAGCGGCACATGCGCACCTCGGAGAGAAACTTGTCGATGAAGGCCTTGTCGTCCATGGGTTCTCCTCCGGCGGGGAAGGGGTCGTCGGTCTCGGATCGAGGCTTTCAGCCTACCTCTCCGCGGCCCTCCAGGCAACGCTTCCCCGCCGTGAAATCCCGCCGCGTTGTTCTCCCCGCGGGAGCCCGGAGGGCGGCCGGGGCCGCTGCCCCGGGGACGCCGGGTGAATCCTAGCCCCGGCCCAGGGCGATGGCCGCCATCCCTCCCACCGTGACGAGCACCCCCGCCGCCATCGCCGGGCGGACGCGGCCCGTGCCGCGCGGCAGGAGGGCCGTGAAGAGCAGCGTGAAGACCGGGCTCGATGAGATGATGGGCCCCACCACGCTCACCTCCCCGTGCAGCACGGCGAGGTTGTAGAGGATCTGGTTGAAGGAGTTGAGGAAGCCCACCCCCACGATGGCCCAGAGGGCCCACCCCATCCGCCACTCGAAGAGGGCGGCGGGCAGGAGGGGCCGCAGGCTGAAGAGCACGGGGAAGCTCACCAGGTTCGCCCAGGCCACCGTGAGGCCCACGTTGGGCATGGCGGCCAGGCCCTTCTTGCGGAGGAAGACGCTGATCCCCAGCGAGAGCGCGCTCGCGAAGCCCCAGACGATGCCCCGCTGCACCCACCGGCCCTCCGAGGGCTCGTAGCTCACCAGGATGACCCCCGCGATGACGAGCAGCGTCCCCGCCAGCACGGCCGGCCCCGGCCGCTCCCCCAGGAAGAGGACCGCCAGGCTCAGGCTCAGCAGGGGGGCCGTGGTCGAAATCGTCATCAGGCGCGGCGGGCCGATGGTGGCGAGCGCCTTGTAGAAGACCACCCGCCCGTAGCTGTAGGCGGTCACCCCCATAAGCGCGAACCAGAGCATCCCCTCGAGGCTGAGCTGGCCCTCCTCGTAGGTCCACCAGCCCCAGGCGGCCAGCGCGAGCAGGTTCATGAAGTTGGTCCACAGGGTGGCCGCCATCAGGCCCATCTGGCGCAGGGGCCGGTGGGCGAGCACGGCGGTGAAGGCGGACATGACGGCCGCCGCGAGCGCCCACAGAAGCCCCAGGGTGTTGTCCGCCATCCGCGCTCCCGGAAAGGGAAAACGGGGCCACCTTCCCACCCCCGGAGGGGGGTTGTCCAGGAGACGGGGGCGCGATCATTTTTCCGCCCGGATTACCCCGTAATATCCCGGAAAACCCTGGACGGCCTTTTATCTCTCGCGTCCCTTCCTCTCCCGCGCCCACCCGGAACGCCGCCCATTTTTCTAAGTGGAGTGCAGTGGAGAATGCTGGACACCCCGCCCCCTCGAAAAAACGAGCGGTATTATCCGTTAATAAGCGGGAAACCCCCGGACACCCTCCTTTTCCCCGGCGGAAATCCCCGGAAACGATCAGAAATTGGTAATGGGTCAATTTGGGGGTTTGGCTGTCATTCCGAGCGTAGCGAGGAATCCTCGTGGGTCGCCACGCCCGTAGATTCCTCGGTCGCTGCACTCCCTCGGAATGACATCAGTTTGTCCGTCGTGCAAACTGACCCACTATGCAGAAATTGAATTTCGCCCTTCACGGGTGCCTCTCCCGGGGTATCCGTAAGGGCGGGTTTCAAACCCGCCCCTGCAAAAAGGCGGGCGCCCCTCTTCGCCGAGAAACGACCCCCCTATCCCCCCCTTGCCAAGGGGGGGATAGGGGGGTGGGCGCGCCTCCCCAGCCTGACCCAATGTAGGGCCAGGGCGGGGAAAGGCCCTTACCTCAAATTCCCGCAGGTTCCGGGCGGCGCATCATCGTTTTGAAAGGATTGCCGGGGAATCCATGCCGGGTCAGGTTGAGACGGCCCCCCGGCGGGCCTGGACACGCCACTCCGCCTCCGTATACTTCCCCTGTTTCCGAGGGCCGGGAGGCCCCCCGCGCGCGCCTGCACCCCCAGAGGACATCCCCGAGCAGTCCGGAGGATCACCCACGTGACGCCCAAAGAATATCTCTCCCGCGTTCCCCTCGTCCGCTCCGAGACCGGGCGGCTCGCGAAATTCTGGCGGGGCTTCGGGGATAAAGAGTGGGCCACCCCCACCTTCTGCCCCGGCTGGGCCGCCCAGGACGCCGTCGCCCACATCACCACCGGGGCCGACTTCTACGCCAACTCCATCCGCCGCGCCGTCGAGGGCCTCCCCCCCGAGCCCCCCTACGGCAAGGACGCCAAGGAGTTCCAGGCCCTCCGCAAGGAGAAGGGCGACAAGCTCCTGGCCGGCCCCCGCCCGGCCCTGGTGGACGCCTTCGAGGCCTCGGCCCGCGAGGTGCAGGGCGCCCTCGACGCCGTCCGCGAGGGCGACCTTGGCAAGCCCGGCTGGCACCCCCGGGGGCTCACCCCGGTGGACGCCTGGATCGGCCTGCGCCTGGTCGAGCTCGTGGTGCACGACTGGGACATCCGCTGCGGCGCCGACCCCAAGGCCCGCCCCACCGCCCCCGGCGTCGAGGGCATGCTCACCTTCCTCCCGGCCACCCAGTGCCGCCACTTCAACGTCCGCGAGAAGCCGGCCCTGAGCGGCCGCTTCCTCTTCCGCACCACCCGGCCCGAGCGCGCCTGGACCATGACCGCCGAGGGCGGGAAGGCCTCCTGGCGCCCGGACCCGGCGGGCGCCCACGACTGCGCCATCACCGCCGACGCCGAGGCCCTCCTCTTCCTGAACTACGGGCGCCTCGCCCGCGAGGAGGCCGAGAAGGCGGGCAAGCTCAAGGCCGAGGGCGGCCCCGCCCTCGCCGACGAGCTCCTGGGCGTGCTGTTCGCGAAGTATTAGGGGCTGTGGAATAAAGCTGGCACGAAACAGTTGTCATTCTGAACGGAGCGAAGCGGAGTGAAGAATCTCGGTTTGTCGCCTTTGAAAGGCCCACACCGAGATGCTTCGCTTCGCTCAGCATGACATCGCAAGACAAGAGCCCTCGTTGTTCTTTCTCCCAAGGAGCCCTCATGCCCATCACGAGAGTGGACGGCTACGCGTTCTACCCCGGGGCGAAGGACCGCATCGCGCAGATGCGGCAGGCCGACCCCGCGAAAACCCCCTGGACGGCGCTCGGGAAGCCCTTGGCCGGGTGCAGCGTCACCCTCGTCTCGACGGCGGGGATCTTCATGAAGGGGGACGCCCCGTTCGACTACGAGCGGGAGTGGCGGGAGCCCCAGTGGGGGGACCCGACCCACCGGGAGATCCCCCGCGCGGCGGGCCAGGACGACTGCGAGTACACCCACCTCCACGTCAACACCGGATACCTGAAGGCGGACCGCAACACCGCCTTCCCGGTGGATATCTTCCTGGACTACGAGCGGGAGGGGAAGGTCGGGAGGCTGGCGGACACCCTCTACTCCATCATGGGCTACGTCCCCAACTTCAACCCCCTCCTCAAGCAGACGGCGCCCAAGATGGCGGCCAAGATGAGGGCCGAGGGGGTGGACGCGGCCTTCCTCTTCCCCGTCTGACCCCTCTGCATGCGGTCCGTGGGGCTGCTGCAGCGGGAATTGGAGAAGGCGGGGATCGCGACGGTGTCGATCAGCAACCAGCCCGAGGTGACGGAGAAGGTGTGCGTCCCGCGCGCGGTGTTCATCCAGTACCCCTTCGCGCGCATCCTGGGGATGGTGGGGGACCGCGGGGGCCAGCGCCGCGTCTGCGATGACATGTGCGATCTGCTCGTGGAGGCGGAGGGCCCGAACAGCTACGTCCACCTCCCCTACGAGTGGCCCGAGCCTCCGGGGGAGACCCAGTGGGAGCCCCTCACCCCCGCCCCGATGCACGTGCTCCGGGCCCAGGGGAGGGCCCCCAAGGGCTTCGCCCACTACCGGGACGAGGAGCGGCCGGATTTGGTGTAGGGGATTCTCAGAACAGTCTTCCGCCCGTGGGAGCGGGGCGCAAAGGGACCCCTCCCTCGCCGGGGCGGAGCGCCTCCCGGTCCCGATCCACCGCCCAGCCGCCGGGCCGGGCGGG
>JACPCT010000293.1 GCA_016184445.1 Candidatus Tectimicrobiota bacterium
CCCTGCCGCGCGGGAGGGACCTCGGTGGGCTGGGGCGCCACGGCATCACCCGAGGAAGACGCCAGGGGGCTCGTGCGCCCGGCGGGCATCTCGCCTGTTTTCAGGAGCGACTGGATGTCCCTGAGGTCCAGCGTCTCGTGCTCGAGGAGGGCGTTGGCCAGGAGCTCGAGCTTCTGCCGGTTCTCCACCAGGAGGCGGTAGGCCCGCTCGTAGGAGTGGGTCACGATCTCGCGCACCTCGGCGTCGATCTCGAGGGCCACGGCGTCGCTGTAGTCGCGGTGCTGGGAGATCTCGCGGCCCAGGAAGATCTGCTCGTGCTTCTTCCCGTAGGCGAGCGGGCCCAGCTTCTCGCTCATGCCCCACTCGCAGACCATGCTCCGCGCCATCTCAGTGGCCATCTGGATGTCGGCCTTGGCCCCCGTGGTGAGCTCGCTGAAAACGAGCATCTCGGCCGCCCGGCCCGCCATCAGGCGCGTGATCTGGTTGAGGAGGAAGGTCTTGTTGTGGCTGTAGCGGTCCTCCTCGGGGACCGACCAGGTGCTCCCCAGGGAGAAGCCGCGGGGGATGATGGTCACCTTCTCCACCGGGTCGGAGCCGGGGGTGAGGAGGGCGACCAGGGCGTGGCCGGCCTCGTGGTAGGCGGTGTTCCTCTTCTCCTTCTCGCTGAGGACGAGGCTCCGGCGCTCCTTGCCCATGAGGACCTTGTCCTTCGCCTCCCGCAGGTCGAGCATCGTGACGGCCTGCTTGCCCCGGCGGGCGGCCAGGAGGGCCGCCTCGTTCAGGAGGTTGGCCAGGTCGGCCCCGGCGAAGCGGGGGGTGCCCCGGGCGATCATCTCGAGGTCGAGGCTGTCCTCCAGCGGGACGTTGCGGGCGTGCACCTGCAGGATCTGGAGCCGGCCCTTGATGTCGGGGAGGGAGACCACGATCTGGCGGTCGAAGCGGCCGGGCCGCAGGAGCGCGGGATCCAGCACGTCCGGGCGGTTGGTCGCCGCGATGAGGATGACGCCGTCGTTCGACTCGAAGCCGTCCATCTCGACGAGGAGCTGGTTGAGGGTCTGCTCGCGCTCGTCGTGGCCGCCTCCCAGGCCGGCGCCGCGGTGGCGGCCGACCGCGTCGATCTCGTCGATGAAGATGATGCACGGGGCGTTCGACTTGCCCTGCTCGAAGAGGTCCCGCACGCGCGAGGCGCCCACGCCCACGAACATCTCCACGAAGCTGGAGCCGCTGATGGAGAAGAAGGGCACCTCGGCCTCGCCCGCGATGGCGCGGGCCAGCAGGGTCTTGCCCGTCCCCGGGGGCCCCACCAGCAGCACCCCCTTGGGGATGCGGGCGCCCAGGCGGGTGAACTTCCCCGGGTCGCGGAGGAACTCGACGATCTCCTCGAGCTCCTCCTTCGCCTCCTCGATTCCGGCCACGTCCTTGAAGGTGACCTTCTTCTTGGAGTTCTCCGGCACGAGCCGGGCCTTGCTCTTGCCGAAGGAGAGCGCCTTCGAGCCGCCGATGTGCATCTGGCGCATGAAGAAGATCCACACCCCCAGGAGCACCAGCATCGGGAACCAGCTCAGGAGCAGGTTCATGTACCAGTTGTTCTGGTCGGCGGGCTGGACGTTGATGCGGACGCCCTTGGCGTTCAGGGCCTCGATGAGGTTCGCATCCTTGGGGGCGAAAGTCTGGAAGCTGCGGCCGCTGGTCAGGCGCCCCCGGATGTTCTCGCCCTGGATGAGGACCTCGCTCACCTGGCCGTCGGCGATCGCCCGGAGGAAGTCGCTGTAGATGATGGAGCGGTCCAGGGATCGGGCGCCGTTGAAGGCCTGGAAGATGCCCACCATCACCAGGCCGATGATGAGCCAGACGGCGAGGTTCTTGTAAAATTGGTTCAAGCGCTGCCCTCTCTCAAGCGCGCGGGGCGGTTGTCGCCCGGCCCAAAGACAAATCCTATCAGGAAAACCCCCCTGCGTCCATTCCGGCCCCTTCTCAGGGCGGTTACACGGCCTCGGCGCGCAGCACAATCAAGCGCCTGGAGTCCGGGCGGGCCCTGAACTTCTCCGACACCTGATGCCCGATCACCCAGGCCACCTCCCCGCCCACGGCCAGGAGGGGAATTCGCTCCCTCTCTCCGCGGGGAACCTTGCGGTCGATGAAATATTCCTTGAGCTTCCGGCCTCCCGGCGCCCCCGCGGGATGGAAGCGGTCGCCCGCCCGCCGGCCCCGCTGGACGGCCCCTTCCCCGAGCCGGTCCGCGTCCAGGACGGCGGCGAGACGGTCCGCGCCGGGGGGCGGGGCGCTTCGGCGCAAGCGGGCGCGCAGGGCGATCCCCAGCCCCGCGTGGATGGTCTCGCCGGGGATCTTCAGCGGGACTTCCCGGCGCTGTGCGGGCGCGGCCTTGGCCCGGGGGCCGATGACGAGGGAGTCGTAGTCCCGCCGCGCCTGGAGGCCCCCCGGGAGGTCCAGCCGGGCGGAAGGGCTGCCCTCCAGCGCCAGGCGGTCAATGCCCTCCAGGTGGCGGCCGAGGGGCCGCCTCCCTTTCGGGGCGGAAGGGCTTCCGGCTCCCGCCAGGGCCGCCCGCCACAGCCCCGCCCGCACCGCCCGGGGGAGAGCGGCCGCGCGCGCGAGGGAGGCCACGCGCACCGCGGTCTCCCCCTCGATGAGGAAGTCCGCCCGCGCCCGCCGGATGGAGGCATCCAGCGCCTCCAAGGCCGCCCCCAGGAGCTCCGCGCTCCGGGCCGCGCCCTCGGCGGCCGAGGGGCCCAGCGAGCGCTCGATGAGGGGCCAGAGGCGGCGCCTGAGCCGGTTGCGGAGGCGGCCCTCGTCCCGGTTCGTCTCGTCCTCCACCCACCTCGCCTTCAGCGCGCGGAGATAAGCGCGCGCCTCGGCGCGGCGCAGGCGGAGCAAGGGGCGCAGGAGGGTCACGCCCTTTCCTTCCTCCAGGGGCGAGGACGGGCGCATCCCCGCAAGGCCGGCCGGCCCGCTCCCCTCGAACAGGCGCATGAGGACGGTCTCGGCCTGATCGTCCAGAGTGTGGGCCAGGGCCACCGCGCGCGCGCCCGCCTTCCGGGCCGCGGATGAGAAGGCCCGGCGCCTCGCCTCCCGGGCCGCGGCCTCGAGCCCCCGCGGGCCCTTCTTGGCGACGCGGACGCGGAGGAGGCGGAAGGGGATGCCCCGCTCCCGGCAGAAGCGCGCGGCGTGACGGGCGTCCCGCTCGGCCCGGGCGCCCCTGAGCCCGTGCTGGACGTGGACAGCGAGGAGGGGGCGGGGGGAGAAAGCGGCCAGCCAGAGGAGCAGCGCGGTGGAGTCCGCCCCCCCCGAGAATCCGACCAGGAGGGGGCCCCTCTCCTCCTCCCAGGCGCACGCGCGCCAGCCCTCGCGCGCCTTGGCGTCGAAGGCTTGGACCGCGCGGGGCCGCTTCGCGGGACGGGGGGGTGATTCCATGGAACCCTCCAGTCGCGGAGGGAAGGATCAGGAAATGGTGGCGGTGGGAGGATTCGAACCTCCAACACTACGGGTATGAGCCGTATGCTCTAACCATTGAGCTACACCGCCGGGAGCGGATGGCGCTTCAGGGGGTCTCCTTCGGCCGGAATATGGCGAGGGCGAACATGGCCGAGAGGATGTAGAAGAACACCCGCAGGCCGACGTCGGCCATGCGGAGGCCCACCATGAGGCTCAGGTAGGCGAAGAAGAGGAGGCAGAGGATCTCGATCTCGCGTCGCATGGTTCAGCGGCCCCCCTTTGGGGAATCGGGCGCGGGAGGGCGGGCCTCCCTTTCCTTCGCTTGAGACAGCCGCAGGTCCAGGGTGAACTCGGGGCAGAACAGGGCGCCGCTGGGCTCGTTCCGCCACTTCAGCCGGCAGGTTTCCCGCCAGGCGCAGACGGCGCACTCGCGGACACCCTCGTATGCCATGGGGCGCATCCTCTCCGCCGGCGGCCGGCACGGGGCCGAATATAGGGGGCTACCGCGGGAACGTCAAGTTTTGGGCCGCCGGAGGGGCTAGGAGGCGGCGCCCGCCTCCTCCCGCAGGCGCGCGGCCAGGGCCTCGGCCACGCCCTCCAGGGGGAGCATCTGGGTCTCCCCCGTGCGGCGGGACTTCACCTCGGCCTTCCCCTCCTTGAGGCCCTTGGGGCCGATGACGAGTTTGTAGGGAAAGCCGATGAGGTCGGCATCCTTGAACTTGACCCCGGCGCGCTCGTCGCGGTCGTCGAGCACCGCTTCCACCCCCCCCTCCCCCAGAGCGCGGTAGATCGCCTCAGCCCTCTCGCGCGAGGGGGGATCGGCCACGTTCACCGGGATGACGTCCACCTGATAGGGCGCCAAGGGGACGGGCCAGATGATGCCGTCCGCGTCGTGG
>JACPCT010000294.1 GCA_016184445.1 Candidatus Tectimicrobiota bacterium
CCAATACGGCCGCTACATCGAGAACCGCCTGAGGGAGGCCTTCGACTCCGAGGGCACCCCCATCCGGGTGAGCTTCCGCTCCCGGCGGGAGCGGAGCGCCCCCCGGCGGCGGGGCAGGAGAAGGAAAAAGGGCGGAGAAACCTAGGCTATCCAAAGTTGAGGTTCCGCTTTAAAGATTTTACTTCAAGTTTCCCAAATTGATTGACGTATCAAGCCTTCCGTGGCATCATCTCTAGAATCGCTTTAAGAATTTCACCCCTCATGAGCTTCCCCGGCCGGACGATCATGAGGGGCATCGGCATAATCCAGGGAACCGAGGGGGTTCTGCTCTATGGCCGCAAATGAGGTCGCTAGGCTTCGCAACGTGGGCTTTCTGGGTGAGGGCGGCAACGGGAAGACATCCCTGGCCGAGGCCTGCCTGTTCACGGCCGGAGCCACCGACCGGCTGGGAAAGGTGGACGTAGGCAACACCATCCTCGACGCGGAGCCCGAGGAGGCGAAGCGGCGCTCCTCCATCACCGCCGGGGTGGCCTTCGTGGACTGGAACAAGTACCGGGTCAACCTCATCGACACCCCCGGCTACTCGAACTTCATCGCCGAGACGCTGGCCGCCATCCGTGCCATGGACAACGCCCTCATCGTTATACGCGGCCACTCCGAGCTGAAGGTCATGACCGAGAAGGTCTTCGAATGGACCCAGGAGCAGGGCATCCCCCGGTTCCTCTACGTCAACCACATGGACCACCCCCAGGCGGACATTTTCCGGGCCGTAGAGGGGGCGGGCAAGGCCCTGGGCAAGCGGTTCGCCCTGGTGCACCTGCCCATCGGCCAGGGGGAGAATTTCAAGGGCGTGGTCGACCTGCTGGCGGGGAAGGCCCTCACCTACACCCCCGACGGGAACGGCAAGGGCGCGGAGGGGGAAGTGCCGGCCGACCTGAAGGAGGCCTACGAGGAACACCGGGGCAAGCTCATCGAGTTCGCGGCGGAGGCGGACGAGGCCCTCCTCGAGAAATACCTCGAGGGCGGCGAGCTGGCCCCCGAGGAGATCGTGAACGGCCTGAAGAAGGGCGTCCTGGCGGGCTCCGTCATCCCGGTGCTCTGCGGCTGCGGGATGCGGAACATCGGGACCGACGCCCTCCTGAACGCCCTGACCCTGCTGGCCGCCTCGCCCGCCGAGCGGCCCCCCGCCGAGGCCGAGGGCCCCGGCGGCCAGAAGATCCCCGTCACGGCCGATCCCGCCGCGCCCTTCCGCGCCCTCGTTTTCAAGACGGTGGTGGACTCCTTCGCCGGCAAGCTCAACTACTTCCGGGTGATGTCGGGCACCCTCGCCCCCGACGCCACCGTCTGGAACCCCGGCCAGGAGGAGCGCGAGCGCATGGGAGCGCTCCTCTTCATCCAGGGGAAGGGCCAGAAGCCGGTGACGGACAAGCTGGTCCCGGGCGACATCGCCGCCGTCGCCAAGCTCAAGGCGACGCGGACCTCGGACACCCTCTGCGACGAGAAGTCGCCCGCCAGGCTCCCCGCCATCAAGCTGCCCTCGCCCTCCATCTCCTACGCCGTCGCGCCCAAGTCCAAGGGGGACGAGGAAAAGCTCAGCAGCGCCTTCAGCCGCATGCGGGAGGAGGATCCGGTCCTCCTGGTGAGCCGCGACCCGCAGACCAAGGAGCTCCTCCTCTCCGGCCTCGGCGTGCTCCACCTGGAGGTCGCGATTGAGCGGATCAAGCGCAAGTACGGCGTCGAGGTGGAGATGCGCACCCCGCGCGTCCCTTACAAGGAGACCATCAAGGGGCGCACCAAGGTCCAGGGCCGCTACAAGAAGCAGACGGGCGGGCGCGGCCAGTTCGGGGACACCTGGCTCGAGATCGAGCCCCTGCCGCGGGGCAAGGGCTTCGAGTTCGTGGACAAGATCGTGGGCGGAGCCATCCCCCGGACCTACATCCCGGCCGTCGAGAAGGGGATCGTCGAGGCGATGGAGAGCGGCTCGCTGGCCGGCTACCCCGTCACCGACGTGCGGATCACCCTCTACGACGGGAGCTACCACAACGTGGACAGCTCCGAGATGGCCTTCAAGATCGCCGGCTCGCTGGGGTTCAAGAAGGGGATGCTCGAATGCAAGCCCACGCTGCTCGAGCCCATCATGACCATCGAGGTGACCGTCCCCGACGAGTACATGGGCGACATCATCGGGGACCTGAACTCCCGCCGGGGCCGGGTGCTGGGCATGATCCCGGGCGCCGGGGGCAAGCAAGCCATCAAGGCGCAGGTCCCCATGGCGGAGGTGCTCAACTATGCCCCCTCCCTGCGCTCGATGACGGCGGACCGGGGGGACTTCACGATGGAGTTCTCCCACTACGAGGAAGTGCCGGGCCAGATCGCCGAGAAGGTCATCGCGGCGGCGGCCACGCAGTCCACGGACGAGTGAATTGCCCGAGATAAGGGATAGGACATGGCCAAGAAAGGTGTGAACCTGCTCGACGAAGACGGCGAAGAGAAGGAACCCGGCGAGGAGGGCGGCGAGGAGGGTGAACGCCCCTCGCGCCGCTCCCGGGGCGGGGGAGGAGGAGGCCTCATCCGCACCATCATCATCGCGGCCGCCGTGGTGGCCGTCCTCGGCGGAGGGGGATGGGCCGGCTACAAATTCTGGTGGCTCCCCTCCAAGAAAAAGGAGGAGGACCGCCTCCAGGCCCAGAAGCGCCTCGAGGAGCTCCGCCAGCAGCGGCTCGCCCAGATGAGGGCCGAGGCCGAGCAGCGCAAGCAGGCGCTCGCCATCCTCGAGCAGGTCCAAGCCGAGCAGCAGGGCAAGGCCCCCGGCGCCCCGCCCAAGGAGGGCGAGCCGAAGCCCGCCGCCGGGACTCCCGCCAAGCCCGCCGCGCCCCCGATGGCCGCCAAGGAGCCCCCCAAGGCCCCCGCGGCGGCCAAGAGGGAAGCGGCGCCCGCCGCCCCCCCGGCGGCGGCTCCCACGCCGGCCGCGCCTCCGGCCGAGACCCCCGGCAGGCCCGCCCGGGAGGTGACCCCGCCCAAGCCTGAGGCGAGGCCCGCCGCCCCCCGGACGGCGCAGATGAGGCCCCAAGAGGGCGGCCCGCCCCAGCCGCCCGCTGCCCCGCGCCCGCCCGCGGCGCGTCGCCCCGCGCCCACCGGGAGCCAGGCCTACAGCGTCCAGGTGGCCACCTGCCGGACGGATCGGTGCGTGCAGAGCTTCGTGAGCCGGCTGCGCGCGAAGGGCCTCGAGCCCCTCGTGGCCGGCGGCGCCGCCGGGAGAAGCGGCCCGGTGAACGAGGTGCTCCTCGGCTCCTTCGCCTCCCGCGCGGAGGCCGAGACCCTGGCCGGCCAGGCCAGGGCCAAGAACCTGCGGATCACGGTCTATGAGTCCGGCGGGCGCTGGCGGGTGTCGGCGGGTTCGTTCTCGGACCTCGAGGACGCCGCGCAGGCGCTCGACCGCGCCGAGGACGTGGGCTTCCGGGGCGAGCTGGCCCGAAGGCCTGGGGCGGCGGCGCCGGCCGGGTCCGGCCTGCGGGCCGTCCGCACCGGAAGCTTCGCCACCCGCCAGGAGGCCCTCGCCGCGCGCGCGAAAGTCGTAGCGGCGGGCTTCCCGGGCGCTTTCGTGGTGGCGGCTCCCCGGCGGTAGGGGGGAAGGACGATGGCCGAGGCGGCACCCGAATCACAGATCCCCGACAAGCTCTTCTTCAAGATCGGCGAAGTGGCCGAGCTGACGGGGACCAAGCCCCACGTGCTCCGCTACTGGGAGAGCGAGTTCAAGATGCTGCGCCCGGCCAAGGGGGAGTCGGGCCAGCGGATCTACCGGCGCAAGGACGTCGAGCTCATCTTCGCCATCAAGCGGCTCCTCTACGAGGAGAACTTCACCATCGCGGGCGCCAAGAAGCAGCTCCAGCGCCTGCGGGGGGTGCGCGGCGAGACGGCGCGGGTGAAGCCCGCCCCGGCGAAGGCCCCGGCCGATCCCTCCCCGGCGCTCCCCTTCGAGCCCGCGCCGGAGCCCGACTCCGAGCCGCCACAGCCGGCGGTGGACCTCGCCTGGCTGCGCAAGGAGATCCAGGGGATTCTCGACATCCTGGACGGCCGCTGATAGAGTTTCCCGCCGGGTTTTCTCGGTGGCTCCGCCGGATGGGATACCCATGAAGCAAGAGTTCCAGACCATCTGCCCCCTGGACTGCCCCGACGCGTGCAGCCTGCTCCTCACCGTTGAGAAGGGGAGGGTCACCGCCCTGCGGGGAGACCCGGGCCACCCCTTCACCCAGGGCCTCATCTGCACCAAGATGCGGACCTACACCGACATCATCTACGCGCCCGAGCGCATCCTCCACCCCATGCGCCGGGTGGG
>JACPCT010000295.1 GCA_016184445.1 Candidatus Tectimicrobiota bacterium
GTCCCCGCCCGGGCCGTCGTAGCGGGAGAGGTCGATGCCCACCCGCCGGGCGAGGTTCTGGAGAGCCTCGCGGAAGTTGAGCCCTTCGTGGAGCATGAGGAAGCGCACGGCGTCCCCCCCCACCCCGCAGCCGAAGCACTTGAAGATGCCCATGCGCGGGTTGACGGTGAAGGAGGGCGTCTTCTCCTCGTGGAAGGGGCAGAGGGCCTTGAAGGTGGTCCCGGCCTTCCGCAGGGGGACGTACTCGCCGATCAGGGTCTCGATCGGTAGCCCCTCGCGGATCTGCTCCACCACTTCGTCGGGAATGCGTCCCACCGCTTGCTCCTTCAGAGAAGCCCGCGCCCCTACCGGCGCGCCAGCTCGACCTCCGTCACCCCCCAGCCGCCCTGCTCGGGCCGCGCGTGCCCGAAGCTCGCCACCAGAGGATGACCCTCCAGGTGCTCCGCGATCACTTTGGCCAGGGCGCCCGAGCCCTTGCCGTGAACGATGCGCACCGAGGAGACGCCCAACAGCGCCGCGTCGTCCAGGTACTTCTCCAGCATCTCGACCGCATCGGCCGCCCGAACCCCGCGCAGGTGCAGCTCGGGGGAGAACTCCCGGCCGGCCACGTTCGTCTCGTGGGTCAGCACCGCCCGGGCGGCTCGGGCCTCAGCTCCCGCCGGGGCGGGCTCCACCGCCTGGCGAGGCACCCGCAGGGTCTTCCCGTCCACACTGAGGGTGAGCATCCCCCCGCTCCCCACCGCCTGGACGACGCCGACGCGGCCCAGCCCGCGGAGCCGCACGCGCGCCCCCACCTCCAGCGCCAACGGCGGCTCCCCCGCCGCGAAGCCCGAAAAAGCGGGGAGAGCCTCCTCGGCCCGCTCCGTCATCTCCCGGATGCGCTCCCGGGCGGCCCGGCGCCCCGGCTCCACGCCCTCCGCCTCCCTAAGCTCGGCCAGGAGGGCGTCCGCCCGGCGGCGCAAATCCTTGAGGAGCGCCTCGGCCTCCTCGCGCCGGCTGGTTTCCGCCTCGGTGCGCTCGCGTTCGAAGGCGGCCTCGGCGGCGCGAAGCGCCTCCTCCCGCCGGGCGAGAGCGCGCTCCATCTCCTTCAAGCGCTCCTCCTCCTCCCCGAGCCGGGCCATGAGCCGGTCAACCCGCACGGGGCCTTCTTCCCTCAGTTGCCGCGCACGCCGAAGGACAGCGGGCGGCAGCCCCATCCGCTCGGCCACCACCATGGCGTTGCTCGGCCCGGAGGTACCCATCCGGATCCGGTAGGTGGGGGCCAGGGTGTCCGGGTCGAACTCCACCGCCGCGTTCTCGGCGCTGGGAGAGGCGTAGGCGTAATGCTTGAGCGCGTCGTGGTGCGTCGTCACGACGGCCAGGGCGCCGCTCGCCGCCAGGTACTCCAGCACGGCCACCCCGATGGCCGAGCCCTCGGCGGGGTCGGTGCCCGTCCCCAGCTCGTCGAGCAGCAGGAGATCGCCGGGGCCCGCCTGGGAGACCGGTCCCGCGATGCGGGCCATGTGGCCGGAGAAAGTGCTCAGGTTCTGCTGGAGGTCCTGCTCGTCCCCGATGTCGGCGAAGAGCCCCCGCACGAGGGGGAGCTCGCTCCCCTCCCCAGCGGGCACGGGCACCCCGCACTGGCTCAGGGCCACGCACAGCCCCACTGTCTTGAGGGCGACCGTCTTGCCGCCCGTGTTCGGCCCCGTGATGACGAGCTGGCGCACCTGCCCGCCCACCTGGAGATCGATCGGAACCACCTTCTCGGGCGCGATCGCCCCCGCACCCGCCGCCAGGAGCGGGTGCCGGGCCTCCCGCAACGAGATCCGCCCCGCCGCGCTCTCGGCGGGCCGGGCGCCCTTCCAGTCCACCCCAAGCTTCCCCTTCGCCCAGACGAGGTCGAGCCCCGCCAGGCGCCGGGCCAGATCCTCGAGCGGGGCGCGCGAGGCCATGGCCGCGGCCGTCAGCTCGCGCAACAGGCGTTCCACCTCGGCCCGCTCGATCTCGCGCACCTCGGCCAGCTCGTTGTTGAGGGGGACCGCCTGCAGGGGCTCGACGAAGAGCGTCTCCCCGCTCGCCGAGCGGTCCTGCACCACGCCCTCGAAGCTGCGGCGGAAGGAGGTCCGCGCGGGGATCACGTAGCGCTCCCGGCGCTGGACGACGAGGGCCTCCTGGATGGCGGCCGGGTGCTCCGCCATCACCCTGTCGAGGAGGCGGAGGATCTCGGCCCGGACCGAGCGCATGCGCGAGCGGGCCCGGGCGAGCTCCGGGCTCGCGTCGTCGTGTACCTCGCCCCGCGCGTTGAGCACGCGCCGGATCTGGGCCGCAAGGGGGAACAGCAGGTCCGCCCCCCCCATGCGAGCGTGGAGATGCGGGAGGCGATCCGCCCGCTCGCCCAAGAAGCGCGCCACCTCCGCCGCGGCGGCAAGGAGGTGGAGGATGTCCAGGAAGCGATCGCCCTCGAGCGCCCCGCCGCGCCGGCGGATGTCCTCGAGCCAGGGGGTTGGGTCCTCGAAGGGGGTCAGCGGGAGCCGCGAGCCCTCGCCCAGGAGGCGGAGGGCCTCCCCCGCCTCCTCCTGGAGGACGCGGACGGCCGGAGGCTCCGTCAGGGGCTTCAGCACCGCCGCCGCCGCCCGCCCCGGAGCGGAGAGGCACCGGCGCGCGAGCAACTCAAGCGCGCGGGGGAACTCGATGGCCTGAAGGGTCCGTTCATCCATCAAAATCCGGCTCATTCTCCCGGGACGGCGCGCCGGGGGCTTTCGAGCAAAACGTCCTCCCCTCCCAGACAGGACGGCCTCCGGGAGGAAAAATCGGCTGACAACGATGCAGAAGCGGGAGAACCCCCTCGGGTTCCGGGCGAGAAAAAGGCGGGGACGGCGGATGCCATCCCCTTTATCCTCTAATATCAGATATTTACAGGCACGCCCCAGCGGCTCCCGCGCCCGGCGGTCGAATTTCAATATAGGAACCAGGGAGGGGTTTGTCAAGGAAATGGGTAAAAAAAGCGAAAATTCTTATATTTCTCGCTATATCGGCTCCGGCCTACTTCGACTCTGGACGCCCTCCTTGTCCGAAGCGACGGGCCAGCTCGGCGAACACCCGGCCCGGGGGCACGTCCTTCAAGGCGAGCGCCACGAGGGAGTGGAACCACAAGTCGGCCACCTCGGCGGTGATCTCCTCAGGATGGCCGTTCTTCACCCCGAGGACGACTTCGCCCGCCTCCTCGGCGACCTTCTTGAGGATTCGATCCTCCCCCCCCCTGAACAGCCGGGCGACGTAGCTCTTCTCGGGGTCGGCCTGGTCCCGCCGCTGGAGGATGAGCCGGTAGATTGCCTCCAGAAGATTGGGGTGGAAGGGGAGCTCCGAAGTTCCCTCATCCCGTCCCTCGGGGACGGCGTTGAAGAAGCACGACATGCGGCCGGTGTGGCAGGCCGGGCCCTCGGGCCGGACGGTGAAGAGGAGGGCGTCACCGTCGCAGTCCAGGCTGGCCGAGACGAGGCGGAGATGGTTCCCCGACGTTTCCCCCTTGTGCCAGATCGCCTGGCGCGAGCGCGACCAGAAGTGGACCGTCCCCTTCTCCAGGGTGAGGCGCAGCGCCTCCGCGTTCATCCAGGCGAGCATGAGCACCTGGCCCGTCCCCGCGTCCTGGCAGACGGCGGGCGCCAGGCCGCGCTCGTCCCACTTCACCTCGACCGCAGGGAGATCGCTCACGCGCGCACCTCCACCCCCCGCTCCCGCAGGTAATCCTTCGCCTGCTGAACGGTGTAGTCGCCGAAGTGGAAGATCGAGGCGGCCAGCACGGCGTCCGCCCCGCCCTTGGCGATGCCCTCGTACAGGTGATCGAGGCTGCCCACCCCGCCCGAGGCGATCACCGGCACCGGCACGCGCTCGGCCACCGCCCGGGTGAGCGCCAGGTCGTAGCCGTCCCGGGTGCCGTCCCGGTCCATGCTGGTGAGGAGAATCTCCCCCGCTCCGAGCGTGGCCGCCTCCGCCGCCCACGCCACGGCGTCCCGGCCCGTGGAGCGCGTGCCCCCGTGGGTGAAGGCCTCCCAGCGCGCGGGCTCCCCGGGGCGCGAGACCCGCTTGGCGTCGATGGCGCAGACGAGGGTGGAGCTGCCGTAGCGCTCGGCCGCCCGCCGGAGGAGGCCCGGATCGCGCAGGGCGGCGCTGTTGATGCTCACCTTGTCCGCCCCCGCGCGGAGGAGGTCCCGCACATCGTCCTCGTTCCGCACCCCTCCCCCCACCGTGAGGGGCACGAACACCCGCTCGGCGGTGCGCTGCACCACGTCCAGCAGGGTGCCGCGCTTCTGCTGGGAGGCCGTGATATCGAGGAAGCAGATCTCGTCC
>JACPCT010000296.1:0-4311 GCA_016184445.1 Candidatus Tectimicrobiota bacterium
CCGCCCCAGGAGCGTGCCCTCTGCAACCAGCGCATCAACGAGCGCCGGGCCGCCTGCGCCCGGCAAGCCACTCCCCAGGCCCAGCAGGCCTGCCTCAACTCCTTCAACCAGCTCACCGCCCGGCTGAACTCCTGCCCGCAGGTCCAGCCCGCCGACCGGCGCGACGACTGCGTCCGCGCCGCCCTGGGTCTCCGGCCGACGGGGCCGGCGGCTGAGCTCGGCAACGTGAACAGCCAGCTGAACAGCCTGCGGAACCGGGGCCGGAGCCTGTGCAACCAGCTTCCCCCGGCACAGCGGCCCGCCTGCGTCCGCAGCCTCTACCCGCCGGCGCCGCCGACGAACTAGACGGGCGGGAGTTTTTTCGGAAGGCCGTTTGATGGCGTGAAGCCGGCCCCCGTGCCTCCGGGCGCGGGGGCCGGTTCGCTTTCGGGCTCGTTCCCCCGATCCTCGGGGTGTGGCATTTTGCCTGAGTCCAGGGAATTGCCTGCGGACCGAAACCATTGGAGAATAGGGGCTTCTTGAAGTGCCGGGCCACCTCCCGGGCCGCCGATACGCTGAAAAGGAGAACGCATGCGCCGCGCGATAGGCCTGTTCACGGGCTTGGCCGCCATACTGCTCGCCTGCGCCGTCTGGGCGGGCGGGGGAGGGGACGAGACCCCCCTTCTCCGCATCCCCTGGAAGGTCACCGAACACCGCCTCCCCAACGGGATGCAGGCCCTCCTCCTGCCCGACCGCCGCGCGCCCGCGGTCGTCTTCAAGGTGTGGTACCGGGTTGGCAGCCGCGAGGAGCAAGCCGGCAAGACCGGCCTCGCTCACCTCCTCGAGCACATGATGTTCCGGGGGACGAAGAAGCACGGCCCCAAGGAGTTCAGCAACCTCATCAAGCGCAACGGCGGGAACCACAACGCCTTCACCAGCTACGACTACACGGCCTACTACGAGCGCATCGCCGCCGACCGCCTCGAGCTCGTCATGGAGCTGGAGGCGGACCGGATGGTGAACCTCGACCTCAAGCAGGAGGAGTTCGAGCCCGAGCGGAACGTGGTGCTGGAGGAGCGCCGCTCCCGGACGGACGACTCCCCGACCTCCACCCTCTTCGAGCAGGTCCAGGCGGCCGCCTTCACCGCCCACCCTTACCGCAACCCCATCATCGGGTGGGAGAAGGACATCCGCGCGGTCACCCTGGAGGACATGAAAGCCTTCTACCGGGACTACTATGACCCCGCCAACGCCATCGCCGTCATCGTGGGCGACTTCGAACCGGCCCAGGCCATCCGCCTGCTGGAGAAACACTTCGGCCCCATCCCCTCCCGCAAGCCGGCCAAGCGTCCCGCCTTCCGCCAGGAGGCGGCGAAAAAGCCGCGGCGCATCGTCGTCCGCAAGGAGGCGGAGCTGCCCTACATCGCCATGGCCCACCACGCCCCCCATTGGAAAAGCCCCGACGGGCCCGCCCTGGCCATGCTCGAGGCCATTCTCGGGGGCGGAGAGACGAGCCGCCTCTACCAGCGGCTCGTGCGCAAGGACCAGATCGCGCTGAGCGCCGGGGCCGACTACACCTACGTCTCGGTGGACCCTGGGCTCTTCTACCTCTTCGCCCAGCCCGCCCCCGGCAAGAAGACCGGGGATGTCGAGCGCGCCCTGCAGGAGGAGATGGACCGCCTGATCCGCGAGGGCGTCCCCGCGGAGGAGATGTCCCGCGCCCTGCGCAGCCTGGAGGCGCAGACGGTCTTCTCCATGGACAGCCCCTTCTTCCGGGCCATGCTCCTCGGCCGGTCGGCGGTGGCGGGCGACTGGCGGCTGATGGAGGACTTCCTCCCGGCCCTGGCGAAGGTGAAGTCCAGGGACGTCGTCCGGGTGGCGAAGGCCTACCTGGCCCCCCGGGGGCGGACCACCGGGGAGCTGGTTCCCCTCCCCATCGGGGAGAAGAAACCGCGGCCCCCCGTGAGCCTGCCCCATGAGCCCATCAGCGAGGGAGGGCGCTGAGCCATGCGATCGAGACGAGCCGTTTCCCAAGCCCTCATCGCCGCCCTCCTCCTCGCCTGGACCCTGGCCCTGGCCCCGCCATCGGCGGCCGCCCTGCGCTACGACCGGGAGGAGCTGCCGGGCGGCGCCGTCCTGCTCGTGAAGGAATCGCGCGAGCTGCCCATGATCCACATCCTCGTCTCCCTGCCGGCGGGAAGCCGCCACGAGAACCCGGAGAAGGCCGGTCTGGCGAGCATGACGGCCGATCTGCTCACGCGGGGCGCTGGGAAGAGAAGCGCCCTGGACATCGCCAAGGCCAACGACTCGCTGGGCGGCGGGGTCAGGGTGGGCGCCGGGCGGGACTTCGCCACGGCCACCCTCAAGGTGCTCAGCCGGGACCTGGAGGAGGGGCTCGGCCTCCTGGCCGACGTCCTCCGCCGCCCGGCCTTCCCCCCGGAGGAGGTGGAGAAGACCCGCAGCCAGATCCTGGGGGCGCTCCGGCAGCAGCAGCAGAAGCCCGGCTACCTGGCCGGCGTCGCCTTCCGCAAGGCGCTCTTCGGCGGGGGCGCGGAGGGGAGGCCCACGCGGGGCTTCCCTGAAACCGTCCCCCGGATCCAGCGGGCCGACCTGGAGGCCCACCACCGCGGCTGGTACGGAATGAAGGGCGCCGTCTTCGTCTTCGTGGGGGACATCAGCCTCCAGAAGGCGCGCGAGATCGTGCTGGCCCACTTCCAGGGCTGGGAGGCCGCGGGCGGCCAGATCCCCGATGTGCCCGCCCCGCCCGCGCCCAAGGGCCTGAGCGTCATCAAGGTCGACCGGCCCCTGCGGCAGACCACCATCCTCCTCGGGAACCAGTCCCTCACGCGCAAGAACCCGGACTTCTACGCCGCCCGCGTGCTGAACTACATCCTCGGCGGGGGGGGCTTCGAGAGCCGGATCATGAGGAACCTCCGGGAGGAGAAGGGCCTCGTCTACAGCGCCTACAGCTACTTCGACGCGGGCATCCACGCCGGGCACTGGCGCCTCTCCCTCCAGACGAAGAACGAGAGCGCCAACCAGGCCATCCAGGAGTCCCTGGCCGAGGTGCGCCGCATGCAGGAGTCCGGCGTGACCGAGCAGGAACTCGAGGAGGCCAAGGCCTACATCACCGGAAGCTTCGCCACGCAGTTCTCCTCGCCGTCCAGGATCGCGGAGTACATCCTCTCCGTCGAGCACCTGGGCTTCTCTCCCGACTACCCCGACCTCTATCCCGGGAAAATCCGCGCCGTCACCCGGGAGCAGATCCAGGAGGCGGCCCGCAAGTACATCAAATTGGACGAGGCCGTTCTCGCCGCAGTGGGGAACATGGCCGAGGCGGACCTCAAGTACTGAGCCGCGCCCGCCGCGGGAAGCGGCGTGGACGGCAGGGAGGAGCTCGATGAAGCGCACCGCCATCCAGCCCAAGGGAGTGGCCAAGCCGGGCGGGCACTACTCCCACGGCATCATCGTCGAGGAGGCCCGCCGCACCCTCTACGTGGCCGGGCAGGTCCCCCTCGACGAGGCCGGGAAGCTCGTCGGCCCGGGCGACATCGAGGCCCAGACGCGCCAGGTCATGCAGAACATCAAGCGGGTGGTCGAGGCGGCAGGCGGCAGGATGGAGGACGCCGCCAAGACCACCGTCTTCACCACCAAGCTCGGCCACCGGGGCCCCATCGGGAAGGTCCGCCAGGAGTTCTTCCGGAGCGACCCGCCGGGGAACACCTTCCTCGTGATATCGAGCCTGGCCAACCCGGACTTCCTGGTCGAGATCGAGGCTGTCGTCCCCCTGCCCTAGGCGCGGGGCCCCTTTACAAAGGAGGCCGGCTTTGCGAACGTGGAACCCGCCCCGGGGGGGCGGTGTTATCCGGGGGAGGGTCCGATGCCGGGCATCCGGGAGCGCCTCGCGGAAGACATGAAGGCGGCCATGCGCGGGAAGGAGGAGCTGCGCCTCGGCACCATCCGCATGATCCGCTCCGAGATCCTGAACAAGGACAAGGAGCACGGCAAGGAGGCCGCCGAGGAGGACATCCTCAAGGTCCTCCAGGGCATGGTCAAGAAGCGGGAGGAGGCCGCCGAGCAGTTCGCCAAGGGAGGCCGCCCCGATCTCGCCGCCAAGGAGCGCGACGAGCTCGCGATCGTGCGGTCCTACCTCCCGGCCCAGCTGGGCGACGCCGAACTCCGCGAGGCCGCACAGGCCGCCATCGCCGAGACGGGCGCCGCCACCGTGAAGGACATGGGCAAGGTGATGGGCGTGCTCTCCAAGCGGCTGGCCGGGCGGGCCGCGGGCGCGCGGATCAGCCAGGCGGTCAAGGCGCTCCTGGGCGGATGACC
>JACPCT010000296.1:4330-4811 GCA_016184445.1 Candidatus Tectimicrobiota bacterium
CATGGGCAAGGTGATGGGCGTGCTCTCCAAGCGGCTGGCCGGGCGGGCCGCGGGCGCGCGGATCAGCCAGGCGGTCAAGGCGCTCCTGGGCGGATGACCCTCACGGAGGAGTTCGGGGGATGAGCAAGCCGGCCTACCGCATCGAGGACGTGGCCACCTCCCTGCGCTGCGGGCCCGAGCCAGAGGAGATCGTCTCCGCCCTCGCCGAGCGCGACTACCGCATCTTCGAGGTGGAGCAGCCGCCCGGCGCCTTCGTGCCCTACCACGCCCACGAGGAGGAGGAAACCATCGTCGTCCTCGACGGAAGGATGCAGTTCAACGTCGAGGAGGAGCTCGTCCCCGTCCGCAAGGGCGAGATGATCGTCATCCGCGCCGAGGCCGTCCACGCGGCCGCCCCCATCGGGGAGAAGACGGCCAAGCTCCTCATCGCCTTCGGCGGGGAGAAGCGGCCCGCCCCCGAGGCCGGCTGGGAGGGCGAGGA
>JACPCT010000297.1 GCA_016184445.1 Candidatus Tectimicrobiota bacterium
GCGCCGCTCGAGCTGCATGGCGATGTTCTCGGCCACGAGCTGGGCGTCCACCTCGGCCTTCCGGACCTCCTTGATGTTCACGTAGATCTGCTTGCCGGTCAGCTCCTGCAGCTCGGCCTTGAGCCGGTCCACCTCGGCGCCGCGCTTGCCGATGATGATGCCGGGCCGCGCGGTCCAGATGTTGATCCGGGCGCGGTTGCTCGCCCGCTCGATCTCCACGCTGCTCACCCCGGCGTGGGTGAGGCGCTTCTTCACGAACTCGCGCACCTTGAGGTCGCCGTGCAGGAGGTCCGCATAGCCGCGCTTGGCGAACCAGGTCGAGACCCAGCCGCGGGTTATGCCCACCCGGAACCCGATGGGATGAACTTTCTGGCCCATGCGCCTCCCCCTACTTGGACTCGCCGAGCACCACTTGGATGTGGCAGCTCCGCTTCCGGATGTGGTTCACCCGCCCCCGCGCGCGCGCGCGGAAGCGCTTGAGCATGGGCCCCTGGTCCACCGTCACGCGCTGGACGATGAGGCTCTCGGGGTCGTCGGCCTGGCCCCGGTCGGTCGCGTTCGCCAGGGCGGAGCGGAGCACCTTGGCCACCGTCTTGGCCGAGGAGGCCGTCGAGAGGCCCAGGAGGGTCAGCGCCTCGGAGGCGCGCTTGCCGCGGATGAGGTCCGCGAGCAGGCGCGTCTTGCGCGGCTTGCCCCGGTAGTGCTTCAGCGTCGCCTTCGACATCCTCGCCCCCTTCCCCCTCCCGCCCTACTTCAGCGTGATGGCGCGCTTGGTGATGCCGGAGTGGGCCTTGAACGTGCGGGTCGGCGAGAAATCGCCCAGCTTGAAGCCGACCATGTTCTCGGTCACGTAGACCGGGATGAACTTCTTCCCGTTGTGGACCGCGAAGGTGAGGCCCACGAACTCGGGGGTGATGGTCGAGCGCCGCGACCAGGTGCGGATCATGCGCTTCTCGCCGCCACGGCCCTGGGCCTGGACCTTCTTGAGCAGGTGATCGTCCACGAACGGGCCTTTATGCAGCGAACGGGCCATGGCTCTCCCTTCCCCCCCTGGGCGTCACTACTTCTTGCCCCGGCGCCGGACGATGAACTTCGAGGACGCCTTGTTCTTCGTGCGCGTCTTGTAGCCCTTGGTCGGCTTGCCCCAGGGGGTGCAGGGATGGCGCCCCCCCGAGCTCTTCCCCTCGCCGCCGCCCAGCGGGTGGTCGACGGGGTTCATGGCCACCCCGCGCACCGTCGGGCGCCAGCCCAGCCAGCGGGTGCGACCGGCCTTCCCGATGCTCACGTTGGCGTGGTCGGCGTTGCCCACCTCGCCGATGGTGGCGTAGCAGGTGGTGTGGATCATCCGCACCTCGCCCGAGGCCAGGCGGAACTGGGCGTAGCCGCCCTCCTTGGCCATGAGCTGGGCGCTCACCCCGGCGCTGCGGGCGATGCAAGCGCCGCCGCCCGGCCTGAGCTCGATGTTGTGGCACAGCGTCCCGAGCGGGATGCTGGCCACCGGCAGGGCGTTGCCGGGCCGGATGTCGGCCTGGGGCCCCGCCTCGAGCCGGTCGCCCACCTGGAGGCCCTTGGGGGCGAGGATGTAGCGCTTCTCCCCGTCCGCGTAGACGACCAGGGCGACGCGGGCCGAGCGGTTCGGGTCGTACTCGATGGCCCGCACCGTGGCCGGCACCCCCGTCTTCTCCCGCCGGAAGTCGATCGCCCGGTAGCGGCGCTTGTGGCCGCCCCCCCGGTGATAGGCGGTGATGCGGCCGTTGTTGTTGCGGCCGCCGGATTTCCCCATGCCCTTGGTGAGGGCCTTCTCGGGGGCCTTCTTCGTCAGGTCGTCCCGCACGAGGACTTCCTGGAAGCGCCTCGCGGGGGTGACTGGCTTGTACCGCTTGACCGGCATGTCCTCTCGCCTCCGGGCCTAGGCCGTCTCGAAGAACTCGATCTTGTCGCCCTCTTTGAGGGTGACCACCGCCTTCTTCCAGGGCGGCCGCATCCCCGTCCGCTTGCCCAGGCGGACCTGCTTGGCGGGCACGCGGAGGGTGTTGACCTTGAGGACCGTCACCTTGAAGAGTTCCTCGACGGCCTTCCTGACCTGGGTCTTGTTCGCCCGCATGTCCACTTCGAAGACCACCTTGTTGGCCGCTTCGGAGGACTGGATGCTCTTCTCCGTCACGCACGGCCGCCGGATAATCCGCGTCGTCTGCATGGCTCAGCCCGCCAGCCTTTCCGCGATGGCCGTGATGGCTCCCTTCGTGCACACGATGGTCTCGTGCCACATGATGTCGTAGACGTTGAGCCCCTCCACCCGGATGGGCTTGGTGCCCGGGATGTTCCGCACCGAGAGGAGGAAGTTCGGGCGGTCGGCCTCGGTCACCATAAGGGTCTTGCCCTGGGCCTGGAGGCTGCGCAGGGCCCCGGTCATCAGGCGCGTCTTGGCCTCCGGCAGGTCGAAGTCGGCGACCACCTTGAGCCGCCCCTCCTTCCACCGCAGGTTCAGGGCGCTCTTCAGGGCGGTGCGGCGCACCTTGCGGTTCACCTTCTGCTCGTAGCTCCTGGGCTTGGGCCCGAAGATGATGCCCCCGTGCCGCCACAGGGGGGACTTCACGTCCCCCGCCCGGGCCCGCCCGGTGCCCTTCTGGCGCCAGGGCTTGGCGTTCGTGCCGTGGACCTCGCTCCGCGTGAGGGTGGAATGGGTCCCGGCGCGGCGGCTGGCCAGCTGGGCCTTCACCATCTGATGGATGAGGTGGAGCTTCACCTCGCCGTCGAAGATGGCGTCGGGCAGCTCGACCTGCCCCACGACCTTCCCGCTCAAGTCATGCACGTCGATCTGGGCCATGTCTTCCTCAGCCGCCGCGCGCCGCGCGCTTGGACGCTTTCAGCGGGTTCATGCTGCGGACCTGCTCCTTGGGCTTCTCCAGGGCGCTCCGCTTGACCCGGATGCTGCGGCGCAGGAGCACGATGCCGTTCTTCGCCCCGGGGACCGCCCCCCGGATGAGGAGGGCGTTCGACTCGGGCTGCACGTCCACCACGAGGAGCCCCTGGACGGTCTGCTGCACGGCCCCCATGTGGCCGGGGAGCCGCTTCCCCTTGATGATGCGGGAGGGGAACGAGGAGGCGCTCATCGAGCCCGGCAGGCGGTCGAACATGCCGCCGTGGCTGCCGGGGCCGCCGCGAAACTTGTGGCGCTTGATGACCCCCTGGAAGCCCCTGCCCTTGGTCACGCCCGCCACGTCCACCCAGTCGCCCCGGTCAAAGACCGTCACGTCCAGGACGCTGCCCGGCTGGAGGTCCTTGTCGCCCTCCGCCAGGGGGACCTCCCGGAGCACGCGGAAGGGCTGGACGCCGTTCTTCTTGAAGTGGCCGAGCTCCGCCTTGCTGAGGCCCTTCTCCTTGCGGGGCAGGAACCCCAGCTGGACGGCGTCGTAGCCGTCCTTCTCCCGCGTCTTGCGCTGGACCACGGTGCAGGGGCCGACCTCCACCACCGTCACGGGGACGGGGCCCCCGTCCGGGGCGAATACTTGGGTCATGCCCGCCTTGCGGCCGATCAAATAGTCCATGCCCCCGGCTCTCCGCTAGTTCAGCTTGATCTCGACGTCCACCCCGGCGGCCAGGTCGAGCTTCATGAGGGCGTCGACCGTCTGCTGGGTGGGGTCGAGGATGTCGACCAGCCGCTTGTGGGTGCGGATCTCGAACTGCTCGCGCGACTTCTTGTCGATGTGCGGGCCGCGGAGCACGGTGTACTTGTTGATGGTGGTCGGCAGCGGGATGGGCCCCACCAGGGTGGCGCCCGTGCGGCGGACGGTGTCCACGATCTCGGTCACCGACTGATCGAGCAGCCGGTGGTCGTAAGCCTTCAGGCGGATGCGGATTTTCTGACTCATCGCTGTCCTGGTTTCTCCGTCTCGCCCGGTCGGGCCTCGGCCCGCCGCGCCTGCCTACCTGCCCAACCCGCCCCGCCTACTCGACGACGTCGGAGACGACGCCGGCGCCCACCGTGCGGCCGCCCTCGCGGATGGCGAACCGCAGCTCCTTCTCCATCGCAATCGGGGTGATCAGCTCCACCTCCAGCGCCACGTTGTCCCCCGGCATCACCATCTCTCGCCCCGCCGGCAGCGTCACCACCCCCGTCACGTCCGTCGTCCGAAAATAAAACTGCGGCCGGTACCCCGGAAAAAACGGCGTGTGCCGGCCCCCCTCCTCCTTCGTGAGTATGTAGACCTCGCACTTGAACTTGCGGTGCGGCAGTATCGACGCCGGCGCCGCCAGAACCTGCCCCCGCTCCACTTCGTCCTTCTTGATCCCCCGAAGCAGCACC
>JACPCT010000298.1 GCA_016184445.1 Candidatus Tectimicrobiota bacterium
GATGCCCCCCCCGAAGAGGACGGCGTCCTCCATCCCCTGGGCGTCCAGGAGCTCGCGGACGCGGGGGAAGAGGAGGTTGTGGGCCCCCGAGAGGATGGAAAGGCCCACCGCGTCCACGTCCTCCTGGAGGGCGGCCGAGGCGATCTGCTCGGGCGTCTGGCGGAGCCCCGTGTAGATGACCTCCATCCCCGCGTCCCTGAGCGCCCGGGCCACCACCTTGGCCCCCCGGTCGTGGCCGTCGAGGCCGGGCTTCCCCACCAGGACGCGGATCTTGCGGTCGGGCATGGGTCGGTCAGCCTCTCTCACAGCCGCGACAAAAGCCGCTCATACTCCGCATGAGTCCCGATCCAGTACCAGATTACGACATCGCCTTCCCGAATGCCTACCGCACGGTAGCCTAATCCCACGCGGGCGGAAAAGATGGGGCGTACCGCGTGGACTTGCTTGAATTGAAGGCCCGGGTGGCGCGGGTCGCGCTGAAAGGTCTTGTAAGCGGAACGGGCCCGCTGCTGGATGTGGGACGGGAGTTCCCGGAAAGCCCTTCGGAAGCGCTCGTTGGTATGAGAGGTCAACGCTCGTTCGGGTCGAACGGAAGCGTCCGCCCCGACCGGTATTCCGCGAGCGCCTCATCCGCCAGCCGGGCCAGCGCATCCTGCGAACGGGCGAAGGATTTCTCCCACTCCGCATCCGCCTCGAGCTCGGCCTGGATGGCGGCGGCGAGGGCGTCCTGCTCCGCCTCGGGCAGCTTGGCGGCCGCCCGGAAAGCCTCCTCCAAAGCCTTGGTCATGTTCCCCTCCACGGCTCAGCGCCCCAAAAATTGTAGCCGGGCCAAGCCGCCATGTCCACCTCTCACGCGGCGTAGTGGACGATCTCAAGCTCCGCCTTGGCGTCCACGCGGGCTAAAATCTCGTCCACCTGTCGGAGCACACCATCCTCGATGAGGTATTCGGGACAGCCGCCGCACTGCATGACCGGGAGGCCTTTCAAGATGACGATGTTCCGCTCCGACACCTTGAACGGTAGGTCCGTCCTCACCGCCTTCAACTCCGCCCCGCAGACCGTGCATTTCAATGCCTTGTCCTCCCCAAATGCCCTCATAACAAATAACAGCCTCTTGCTCCATTCTTCAAACCGGTATGGGCCTTCCACAAATCTCACATGTTCCTGCGGCCAACTCAGAGGACTGAATTGGAAAACCATGGATCTTTCGGTCGTCGTCATGAAAAACGACTTTCACCGCATTCGTAGGTATGGTAAATGCGCCGTTCTGGCAAGTAATACCAGTTTGCATGGATGCAACCCACACAACATTTTTCCTTCCTTGGTCATCAATCTGGACGTGTCCAGACGCAACCGCAGATACAATACAATTGCGGTACGATTCTGATGATGGCCCAGTGAAGATTGTATTGAAGTCATAGTTCGAGGTTGGCGAAGTATGTTTAAGGTATTTCTCTAACTGGTACTGCGTACCCGTCAAAGGCGACGGCACGGCAGGCTGAAGAAAGCCGTCCCGAATTGCGCAACTGTGGCAGTAGTACTTCACTACCTCAGCCATTCCGCCATGCGTTGGCGCGCGTCCTCTTGGCTGATCAGATCGCCGCGCTCCGCCTGGCGAAGGCCCTTCTCGATCTTATACAGCAGATAGAGCCGCTCGATAGCGTCCTCGACGCTGGCGTCGTCGGGCAATTCCTCGATCGCCTTCAAGATCTGTTGTTTGGTTTCCACAGCCTCGTCTCCGAAAGAGATTCGTTCGTATCGTATCACAAATAGGATGCTCACCCCCCCGCGCTCGCCACCCGGTCGCCCCCGGCGCGCTTGGCGGCGTAGAGGGCCTGGTCGGCCAGGGCGACGAGGTCCTCGGGGCGGGAGGCCTGCTCGGGGTAGGAGGCCAGCCCGATGCTCGCGGTGACGCCCACGGGCGGGGCCCCGCCGGCGGGGGCCTTGAACCGCAGGCGCGCGATGGCCCCGCGGACCTTCTCGGCCGCCCGCCGGCCGCCCTCGGCGCTGGTCTCGGGGAGGATGAGGGCCAGCTCCTCCCCCCCGTAGCGGGCCGCGAAGTCGGACTTGCGCAGGCCGCTCCGCCAGCAGCCCGCGACGCCGCGCAGCACCTTGTCGCCGAAGGGGTGGCCGTGGGTGTCGTTGAGGGCCTTGAAGCGGTCCAGGTCGGCCAGGCAGAGGGTGAGCTCGCGGCCGTGGCGCCGGGCGCGGCTGACCTCCTGCTCGAGCCGGAGGTCGAAGTAGCGCCGGTTGTGGAGGGCGGTCAGGCCGTCCACCGTGGCCGCCTCCATGAGGAAGACGTTCTGCATCGCGAGGCCGAAGAAGCGCCCGACGGAGGACTGGAGGAGCTCCTCGGCGCGGGCGAGGCAGGAAGCGTCCGGGCAGCCGGCCACCAGCACCCCCACGCAGCGCCCCCTCATCTCGACCGGGTAGGCGGCCGCGGCGGCGAACCCGTTCAGCCGCAGGGGGGCCCCCTTCTCCCGGCCCAGGCCGATGGGCTCCCCCCCCGCCTCGGCGGAGGTCACCAGCCGGTGCTCCTCGACGGCCCGGCCCACCAGCCCCCGGTCCGTGAGGAGGGTGGGCGGGAGGCTCCCCCCCGGCCCCAGCCCCGCGGAGCAGCGGACGGTGAGCTCGTCCCCCGCGACCGAGGCCGCGTAGTAGGCGAGGCCCACGCCGTCCCCCATGACCTGGGAGACGATCTGGATGGCGGACTCGCAGTGGGCGCCGGTGTCCTCCGGCCCGCTCGGCAGCGCCGCTAGGCGGCGCACCGCCTCCACCTCCCGCTCCCAGGAGGAGACCTCCTGGCCGAAGCGCTGCATGGAGGTCTGCAGGTGCGCGTTCTCCCGGGCGAGCCGGCTCAGGAGGAGGGCCCGCTGGGCGTGGACCCTGAGCGTCTCCACGTCGAAGGGCTTCTTGAGATAGGCGAAGGCGCCCTGCTTGAGGAGCTCGTTGGCGGAGCGGTCCGACCCCCAGGCGGTGGCCATGATGGCCTGGGAGTGGGGCTGCGCCTCCCGCAGGGCGCGGAGCACCTCGGCGCCGTCCCCGTCCGGCAGCCAGTAGTCCACGATGGCCAGGTCCACGCGCTCGGCCCCGATCAGGCGCAGGCTCTCCTCCAGGCTCGTGGCCTGGAGCAGGCGGGCGCTCTCCGGCTCGAAGACGAGGTCGAAGAGGTCGCGGACGCTCGCGTTGTCCTCGACGATGAGAATGTTGGGCCGGTAGTCCGCCATCGGGGATGCCGCCTCTCTGGGCCGGAAGACCCCTATCTATAGCAGGAAGGGAGGAGGGGGAAAAGAGGCCTTTCCACCGGGCGTCCGGATTCCCAGGAAATCTTCCGGCGCAGTGAGAAAGGAAGGCCGCCCGCGATCTTCAGGCGGACATTCCCCCCGCAACCGCCAAGCGGGAATTCCGCGCGGGGCCGCCTAAGGGTTCGGCACGAAGCGCCCCGTGATTCCCGGGGAGAGCTTCTCGGCCCCGGGGAGGAATTCGTATTTGAAGAGGCGGGCGATCTCCTCGGCGCGGCGCCCTTCGTGGTGCCAAAGCCTGAAGAACACCCATTCGATCTCTTGGTCGAAGGGGGCGGGCGTGAGTTTCCCTTCGCGCTTCAGCGCCTCCATGATGTTCTCGGCCGGGCCGGCGAATTTCTCGTTGTAGTGATCGAGTATCTTGTCGGACTGCGCGAAGTAGGCTTTCGTGTACTCGGGCCCGTGGCAGGCGTTGCACGCGCTCAGCATGTTCTTGCGCTTTCTTTCCGCGTCCTCGCGCCCCTTGGAGACGATCGGCTCAAAGGCCCGGGCCACCCGGTCTCCCACGTCATGGGTGAGAGCCAGGCTCTTGGTCGCGCTCATGTGGCAGGTCGCGCAGGTGGGCGCGGCGCTGTAGTTCTTCCCGGCGATCCACTCGAGGCTGGTCAGGTTCATCTCGCCGATGCGCGAGCGGACGAGGAGCCCGTGCTTCGATTCTCCGTAAATCTCGATCTGGGGATGCTCCGGGCCGATGTGGCACTTGGCGCAGCTCTCGGGCCGGCGGGCCTGGGCGGATGCGAACTGATGGCGCGTGTGACAGACGTTGCACGAGCCCTTGCTGCCGTCGGGGTTGGTCCGGCCCACGCCGGTGTTGGGCCAGGTCGCGGGGTCGAGCGTCCCGCCCTTGAGGACCTTCACCACATTGCCGTGGCACCTCGTGCAGCCGCCGATCGCCTCGGAGCCGCCCCCGGCCGCCTCCCCGCGGAAGCTGTCGAGGGAGGGGACGTTCTTGGCGGCGCGGGAATGGGCGCTCGCGCCGAATTCTTTGACCTGCTTCTCA
>JACPCT010000299.1 GCA_016184445.1 Candidatus Tectimicrobiota bacterium
CCACGTCGTTCGTCAGCTTCTTGGTCAGGTTCTCGAAGGCCTTCTCGCGCTCCTCCTCGTCGGTGAGGGCGGAGGCCGCGTTCAGCATCTTGTCGAAGCTCTTGTCGCACCAGCCGCTCCAGGCCCCGATGCAGCCCGCCACCGCCGCGAGCTGGAGGTCGGAGTCGCCGCCCCCTCCCCCGAAGGAGTGGAAGTAGAGGAAGGGCTTGAAGTCGGGGCCGGCCTCCTTGCGGTATTTGCGGAAGCGGTTGCGGTAGCCCCGGTTGTTCAGCTGGGTCATCTTGACCTTGATCCCCGCTTTCTGGAGCATCCCGGCGAGCACCTCGACGGAGTCCTTGTCCTTGAGGTAGCTGCCCACCTGGGCGACGAGGTCGACCTCGATGCCGTTCGGGTGGCCCGCCTCGGCGAGGAGTTTCTTGGACTTCTCGGGATCATAGGGGTAGGGATAGGGGAACTCCTCGGGCTTCAGGTAGCCCTCGGTCAGGGGGTGGAGGACCTGCGTCGTCTCCACGGCGACCCCCTTCACCACCGTGCCCTGGAGGGTCTTCCGGTCGATGGCGTGGGCCACCGCCATGCGCACCCGCTTGTCGGCGAAGGTGCCGCCCCACTTGTTGTAGAAGCCCAGGCGGAAGATGCGGATGCCCGCACCCACTTCTTCAGGAGGTAGGGAGCGCTGCCGACCGGGTGGGAGGCCAGGTAGATGGGGTCCTTCGAGGAGTAGTATTTGGGCGGCACGATGCCCCCGACATTGCCCAGCCGGTTGAGGAAGCCCGCGTCCGGGAACGCCAGGTTGACGCGGACCTTGTACTTGCCCAGCACCTGGACGGCGTTCTTCTTCCCGACCACCCGGAAGCGCTCCTTCTGGCGCGACTTGATCTTGGGGTCATGGATGCGCTCGAGGCTGTACTTCACGGCCTTGGCGTCGAGCTCCTCGCCGTTCGAGAACTTGATGCCCTCCTTGATCTCCAGCTCGAGCGTCTTGTTGTCCACCCACTTGTGCTTTTTCACGAGCAGGGGGACCAGCTTGCCCTGGGGGGTGCGGTGCATGAGGGTTTGGATCACCCACCGGTTGATCGCGTTGGAGATCTGCGAGCTCTCGGTGTGGGGGTCCATGGTGGGGTTTTCCGTCTTGAAGGCGATCACCAGGGTGTCGTCCTTGGGCGCCGCCAAGGCCGGGGCCGCCAGCCACAGGAGCGCCACCCATACCGCCAGGATTCTCCGCATGCCGTTGCCTCCTCGAAAAGATAATGGCCCAGGTGTCTCCGCGAAATCGACAGGGACGGCCGCCGAGGGACTGTGCGCCCTCTCACGCATCAGGGGAGAAGTGCCCGCATGATACCAGATTCCCGGGCTGGGACCAAGCAAGGCGCGGCGGCTCTTTCCCGCACGGCCGGGGGCGGAATCAGACCACGATCAGGTCCAGCGGGAGCCGGGTCACCCACTCGCACCCCGTCGCCGTGATGATGCAGGTGCGGCCCAGGAAGCAGCCCAGCCGCCCGTCCGGAGTGATGGGGTTGGGCTCGCTCATGATCACCATCCCCTCCTTGAAGACCCGGTCGGCCGGCTTCGCCCGGATGTGCGCCATCTCCACGTGGGGCGGGCAGGTGACGATGTCGATCCCGTGGATCACCGTGGGCCGCGAGGTGTAGCCCTTGCGCACGATGAGCTGGGCGGCCTCCTGCACCTCCTCCACGGTGCCGCCCGGGCGCAGGCACTTCTCGACCGCGCCGAAGACCGGCACGGCCACCTCCTCGTGCATGCGCTTCAGGGCGTCCGAGGGGGGACCCATGCAGATGGGGGCCCCGATCTGGGCCGTGTAGCCGAAGTAGCCCGCGCCGTACTCGTTGACGATGACGTCCCCCCTCTGGACCTTGCGGCCCGAGGGCCGGGGGTTGCCGAAGGGGAGCGCGGGCCTGGCCATCGAGGTGGAGCCCAGGATGTCCAGATGGATGTAGCCGCCCGCGTCTCTCACGGCGAAGGTGGCGCTCGCGTTCAGCTGGTACTCGGTCAAGCCGGGCGCGGCGCGCTCGGCGATGGCCCGGATGGCGCGGTCGCAGAGCTCCCCCGCCTTGCGGACGAAGCCCTTCTCCTCCTCGCTCTTGATGTTCATGAGGGGGTGGAGGATCTCGGCGACGAACTCGAGCCTGGCCTCGGGCAGGAGCTCCCGCAGCTCGAGGTAGTAGTTCGCCGGGAGGTACTCGTTCGAGCGCCCCTCGGAGTTCGCGCTGCACAGGCCGATCGCGCGGTTGGCGAGGCCCAGCTCCATGATCCGCGCGGCCATGGCCTTGCCGAAGCCCCCGCCCCCCGCGGCGCGGACGTCCTTGAGGGCGCACCACCTCCGGGTGGCCCAGATGTGCGCCCCCGCCATGGAGCAGAAGAGGGTGGGCTCCCCCTCGAGGGGGAAGACGACGTACTGGGCGAGCGCCCGGGCGTCGAGGTGGCCGCTCAGCCAGACCACCCCGTACCCCATGCTGCCGTTGTTCATGCTCCCCGGCACGATGAGGCAGTCCAGGCCCTTCTCCCGCATGGCGGCCCTGAGCGCCTCGTGGCGGCGCCGGTACTCGGCCTCCGGGAAGGCGGGGTAGACGGCGTCCTGGTACCAGGGCGCGTCGGCCAGGTGGTGGAAGTTCTCGCCCAGGTGGAGCGCGCCGCACACCTCGGCGAAGGGACGGCCCTGCATTCGCCTCTCCTGTCTTCCCGCGCCCGCGCGCGGGATCAGTCAACGCCCTTCAGCCGGGGGTCGATGAAGTCGCGGAACCAGTCCCCCAGGAGGTTGGTCGAGAGGACGGTCAGCATGATGGCCAGGCCCGGAAAGACGCAGATCCACCACGCCGTGTCGATGTAGTTGCGCCCGTCCGCCAGGATGCCGCCCCAGGTGGGGTTGGGGGGCGGGACGCCCAGCCCGAGGAAGCTCAGCGAGGCCTCGATGATGATCATCCGGCCCACCGAGAGGGTGGCCACGACGACGGCGGGGGCCAGCACGTTCGGGAGCACGTACTTGAACATGATGGCCAGGGTGCCCAGCCCGGCCGCCTTCGCCCCCGTCACGAACTCCATCTCCCGCACGGCGAGGGCCGAGCCCCGGACGAGCCGGGCGTAGGGCACCCAGATCCGCACCGAGATCGCCACGATCACGATGAAGAGGCTGGGCTTCAGGATCGCCACCAGGCACAGCGCCAGGAGGACGAAGGGGAAGGCCAGGAAGATGTCCACGATCCGCATGAGCAGGTTGTCCACCCACCCGCCGAAGAAGCCCGAGACGAGGCCGATCAGCACGCCGATCGTGCCCGAGATGGCGACCGTGGTCAGGCCCACCGTGAGCGAGACCCGGGCGCCGTAGACGATGCGGGCGAGAAGGTCGCGGCCGATGGAGTCGGTGCCCAGGAGGAACAGGCGCCCCGTCCCCTTGTCCACGAAGAAGGGGGGCTTCGCGCCCAGGGCCGGGTTCTGGTCGTAGGGGCTGTGGAGGATGAAGTGCTGCGGGAAGAGCGCCACCAGGGACATGAAGAGGAGGATCAGGGCGCCGGCGAGGGCCACCTTGTTGCGGCGGAGGCTCTCCCACGCCGCCCGCCAGACGGGGGGCTCCTCGGGCGCCATCGCCTCGGCGGGGAGCGCCGCCTCCAGGGTCCCGGCCGCGGCGGTGAGCTGGTTCCGCGTCATTTGTAGCTGATCCTCGGGTCGAGCCAGGCGTAGAGGAGGTCCACGACCAGGTTGATGAAGATGAACATGAAGGCCAGGAAGAACACGGCCGCCTGCACGATCGGGAAGTCGTCGTTCAGGATGGCGTTCACCGTGAGGCGCCCCACCCCCGGCCAGGCGAAGACCGTCTCGACCACCACCGTCCCGCCCAGCACGATGCCCAGCTCCAGCCCGATGACGGTCACCACCGGGATGGCCGCGTTCTTGAGCGCGTGCTGGTAGATCACCATGTTCTCGCGCAGGCCCTTGCTGCGGGCCGTGCGCACGTAGTCCTCCCCCAGCACGTCCAGCATGCCCGAGCGCAGCACCCGGGTGATGCGGGCCGTGGCGTAGAGGCCCGACGTCAGGGCCGGGAGGATGAGGTGGTCCAAGCCGCCCCGCCCGTGCGAGGGCAGGAGGTTGAGCCAGACCGCGAAGACGATGAGGAGCATCAGCCCCAGCCAGAAGTTGGGCATGGACTGCCCCAGCAGCGCCCCCAGCATGCTGGCCCGGTCCCAGATCGTGTTCCGCCGCGTGGCGGAGATCACCCCCGCCGGCAGCGAGATGACCAGCGCGATGAGGATGGCGGCCAGCGCCAGCTCCGCCGTCGCGGGGACCCGGTCCAGCACGAGCTTCATCGCGGGCTCCCCCTGGCGGAAGGAGACGCCGAACTCGAACCTGAGGGCGCTCACGAAGAAGCGGCCGTACTGGACGAGGAGGGGATCGTTGAAGCCCATCCGCTGGCGGAACTCGGCGATCTCATCGGTGGTGGAGTCCTCGGGCATCATGAGGGACGCCGGGTCACCGGTGAGGTGGAGCATGAGGAAGGTGATGACCATCACCCCCTTCAGCACGATCAGTGACTGAAGGAGCCGCCGGACGACGTAGCTCCACATCATGGGGGACGTCCGCCCTCCCGTCGGATTCCGCCCCGCCGGAGCACGGGAAGCTCCCCCGGCGGGGGATCGGCGGCTGGATGCGCGCGGGCGCTCCGCTCGGCACCAATCGGAACGCTAGACCCTAGCAGAAGCCCCGCCCCGCCGCAAGAAGTTTGGATCCCCCTCTCCCGTTCCGCCGGGTGATACGGCCTCCCCGGGCGCCGGGAGTCCAGGACTCACTTCGCGCCCTCCCCCTGCTTGGCCGGCAGGCGGACGAGGAAGGCCGTCCCCCGCCCAGGGGCGCTCTCCCCCC
>JACPCT010000300.1 GCA_016184445.1 Candidatus Tectimicrobiota bacterium
TAGGGGCGTTCCATGGAACGCCCCTACAAAAAACAAACATGCCCATCCGTTCTCGGCGATATCGCCCCGCGGCCCTACCTCCCCTCCTCCCACTTCTTCCGGGCCTCCTCGTCCTCCCAGCGGGCCCACTTGACGCTCCAGCCGGGGACGGCCTCCTTGCAGTTGATGACCTCCAGATCCTCCATCACCTCGAGGATGCCGTGGGGGACGTTGGACGGGTGGACGTGGATGAGGTCGCCCGGGCCCGCCACCCGCTCCTCCCCCCCGACCGAGAAGCGGGCGCGGCCCCGCAGCACCACCTGCATCTGCTCGTTGGGGTGGGCGTGGAGCCTGGCCTGGGTGCCCTTGGGGTAGAAGAAGCGCCCCACCTCGAGCTTCTCCCCGCAGACGTTGGGGCCGAAGGCCGGGGAGTACTCGGGGGTGATGAGGTCCGGCTTGACGTCGTCCAGGTGGAAGTAGGGCATCGGCGACCCCTCCCTTGGCGTGAATGACGGGGGGCCGCCGGGGGCGGCCCTCCCTTTCCTTCCCCCATCCGGGTGCGGCGCGCAAGCTCCGTCGTCCTCCCTGGGCCGTGGCGCCATAAACCGTTTGTTTTCCCTGGGCCCCGTGGTAGAATGCCCCTACACCCCATTCCCAGTTTGGAGGGATTCCGAATGAAACGCCTCGCCCCCGCCCTTGCCTTGCTCGTCGCGTTCGCGGCCGTCTCCCTGGCCCAGCCCGCGGCCGCCGCCTACCCGGACCGGCCCGTCAAGCTCATCGTCCCCTGGGCGGCGGGAGGAGACACGGACGCCATCTTCCGGCCCTTCGGCATCCAGATCCAGAAGCACCTGGGCGCCACCGTGGTCGTCGCCAACGTGACGGGCGCCTCGGGCACCAAGGGCGCCCGCGAGGCGAAGGCCGCGCCCCCGGACGGCTACACCATCTACGCCATGCACGACTACATCCACCTCACCTACTACACCGGCGTCGCGGGCGTGAAGTACTCCGACTTCGACCCCATCTGCTCGGTCTCCTCGACGCCCGCGATCCTCACCGCGAGCCCCAAGACCCCGTGGAAGAGCTGGCAGGAGTTCATCGCCGACGCCAAGAAGCGGCCGGGCCAGATCACCGCGGCCGTCACCCTCGGCTCGACCAGCCACATCTTCCCCGCCCTCGTCGAGCGGGCGGCGGGCATCAAGTTCAAGTACGTCTCCTACGAGGGGCTCGCCCCGCGGATGAACGCCCTCCTGGGCGGTCACGTGGACCTGGGCGAGTCCAACCTCACCCAGAAAGGGAAGGTGCAGGCGGGCCAGCTCAAGTTCCTCGCCATCGCCACCGAGAAGCGCAGCCCCGAGGCCCCCAGCGTGCCGACCCTCAAGGAAGTGGGCCTGAACATCGTGTACGACGTGACGCGCGGCCTGGTGGTGCCCAAGAAGACGCCCGGGGCCGTCCAGGCGAAGCTCGAGGCGGCCTGCAAGAAGGCCGCGGCCGAGCCCAAGTTCGCCGCGGACATGGCCCTGCAGGGCACGGAGGTGCGCCTCCTGGACCGCAAGGGCTACGCCGCGTACCTCAAGAAGACCGACGACCTCAGCCTGAACAAGACGAAGGAGCTGGGCCTGTTCAAGGCGCCCAAGAACTGAGCGGCGGGGTCCTGCGCGATGGGACGTGACGGCGCCGCGGGGCTCGTTTGCTTGGCGGGTTCGCTCGTTCTCTTGTGGGCGACGCTCCACCTGTCCAAGGCGCCCCTGGTGCCGATCGGGCCGGCCTTCTACCCGCGCATCCTGCTTAGCGTCTCGGCGGGGCTGAGCGTCCTGCTCATCGCATCCGACTTCCTGCGCCGCCGCCGTCCGGCGGCGCGGGAGGCCCGCTACCGGCTGGTGGTCCTCACCTTCCTCATCTTCGGGGGATATGTCTTCCTCCTCTCCCCCCTGGGCTACCGGGTGTCCACCTTCCTCTTCACGCTCATCCTCCAGGCCGTCATCGAGCCCCCCCGGGGCGGGAAGGGCTGGCTGCGCGTCCTCGCGGTGGCCTTGGCCGCTACGGCGGTGACCTACTACGCCTTCGAGATTTATCTGTTCGTCCTGCTGCCGCGCGGCTGGGCCACGGGGTTCTAGCCGTGTTCTCCCAGCTCCTCACGAGCCTCGCCGAGGTCGCGCAGCTCAAGTTCATGATCCCCCTGGTCATCGGCACCTGGACGGGGCTCATCGGGGGCGCCATCCCGGGCGTCACCATCACCATGACCATCATCCTGGTGCTCCCCTTCACCTTCGGGCTCGACCCGCTCCAGGGCCTGGCGGCGATGACGGGGGTGTACGTGGGCGGCTGCGCGGGCGGGCTCGTGACCGCCGTCCTGCTGGGCATCCCCGGCACCCCCGCCGCCATCGCCACGACCTTCGACGGCTTCCCGATGGCCCGCAAGGGGGAGCCCGGCCGCGCCATCTGGCTAGGCACCTGGGCCTCTTTCTTCGGGGGGCTGCTGGGGGCCATCTTCCTCGTCGGCCTGACCCTCCCCCTGGCCCGGTTCGCCCTCCGGTTCGGGCCCTGGGAGTTCTTCTCGCTCTTCATCTTCGCCCTCTCGATGGTGGCCGGGCTGACGGAGCAGTCCCTCCTCAAGGGGTTCATCTCCGGGACCATCGGGCTCGCCATCACCGTCATCGGCTCGGACCCGATCATGGGCGCCCCCCGGCTGGACTTCGGCTCCGAGTTCCTGAGCGGGGGGTTCCAGTTCCTGCCCGTCCTGATCGGCGTCTTCGCCTTCGCCCAGATCATGACCGACCTCGAGAAGGCGGGCGACGGCCGGCGCCTGGAGGCCCAGGCCGCGCCCGACCTCTCGGTCTCCCACCCGGCCGTTGTGTGGGAGATCCTGAAGCGGCCCTTCCTGCTCGTCTGGTCCACCCTGGTCGGGATCCTGATCGGGGTCCTCCCCGCCATCGGGAGCAGCGCGGCCAACGTCATGGCCTACGACCAGGCGAAGAAGATCTCCAAGCACCCCGAGAAGTTCGGCACCGGCATCCCCGAGGGCGTCATCGCCGCCGAGTCCTCGAACAACGCGAATGTGGCGGGCTCCCTGGTGACCATCATGGCCTTCGGCATCCCCGGCGACGCCGTCACGGCCGTGATGCTGGGGGCCATGATCATCCACGGCATCCAGCCGGGCCCCCTCTTCATCACCCAGCAGCCCCGGGTGTCCTACGGCATCTTCGCCGCCTACATCCTGGCCCACCCGGTGATGATGGTGCTCCAGTGGCTGAGCGCGCGCTTCTACCTCAGGATCGTGACCGTGCCGAAGGCCATCCTCTTCCCGGTGGTGCTCGTCCTGTGCGTGGTCGGGGCCTTCGCCCTGAACAACACGGTGGACAACGTCTACGCCCTCCTCATCTTCGGCGTCCTGGGCTACCTGATGGTGAAGTTCGGCTTCCCCCTCGCCCCCCTCATCCTGGGGGTGATCCTGGGGGACGAGATCGAGAAGAACCTCATCCGCGCCATCATGACCGACCCGGACCCCTGGCTCTTCCTGACCCGGCCCATCTCGGGGGTGCTGCTCGCCCTCTCGGTTGGCTCGATCGCGCTCGCCCTCTGGCAGCACCGCCGAACCCAGGCCCGCCTGGCGGGGGTGGAGCCCGAGGCCGAGGCGGATTTCTAGCCGCCGCGCTCAGGGAACGGCTGGCCGGCTGGCCCCGCCGGGGGCCGTGTGCCATCCTGCCCGGGACAGCCAGCCGGTTTCACTCCCCCCGGGAGCGGCGCCGCCATGCAAACCCTCCTCCAGGGCGTCCTCGCCTGCGCCCTGGCCTACCTCCTCGGCTCGGTCTCGCCCGCCTGGTTCGCCGGGCGGGCGCGGGGGCTGGACCTGCGCTTCGAGGGGGAGGAGACCCTCGACGGGGAGAACGCCTGGCGGGTGCTGGGGCGGGGGCCGGGGGCGCTCGTCTTCGCGGCGGACCTCCTCAAGGGCCAGGTGGCGGTGGGCCTGGCCTACCTCCTGGGGGGCCCGCCCCTCGCGCTGGCCCTGGCGGGGCTGGGGGTGACGGCGGGCCATATCTGGCCCCTCTTCCACGGGGGGGCGGGGGGCCGGGGGCTGGCCCCCGCCGCGGGGGTGCTGCTCGCGGCCTCGCCCTGGACCCTCGCCATCTCGGCCACCCTCTTCGCCCTCCTGGCCTCCCTCACGGGGCGGCTCGCCCACGCCGAGCTCTTCGCCATCGCCCTCATGCCCGGGGCCGCCGTGCTGGCCGGGCGGGGGGACGTGCCCCTCATGCTCCTGGCGATCGGCCTGGCGGGGATGCTCATCTGGGCCCGCTGGGGGCTGGTGGAGGTGTTAATCCAACGGATGACAAGTTTCGAGAAATGCGCAATTGGGCATTTGAAAACCAAAATATGGCCTTTAGTCGTTGCCTTGAGCCTACGATGCAATGTCAAAAGAAAGCGATTCGAGCACACTCCATTCAAAACTCTCGAATCTTGGATAATCTCGCCGAAAATGGGCATGTAGTCATGCTCGCGCACAGGGATGAAGCAAATGGTCCCAAAATTGAATGGGGCCTCGCCGGAAGAAACTCCGCCACCACATTTACTGGCCTATGTTCAGAGCACGATCAAAAAATATTCTCTGCTATTGACAACGAACGATTAGACCCAACCAACAAACAGCACCTTTTTCTTCTCGCATACCGGTCCTTATACAAAGGGCTCCATGCTACCTATGAGGCTGTAATAAAAATTCAAGCCGCATACCAACAGCGTGTGAAGCTCGAAATAGACCCGAAAGAACAGCCAAGCGTGGCGGGCATGCTTGCCGTCGAAAAAATGTTCG
>JACPCT010000301.1 GCA_016184445.1 Candidatus Tectimicrobiota bacterium
GCAGCCACGCCGCAAGCTGGCCATCCACCGCAAGGAGGAGCGCCGAATCCAGTGGGGGACGGTGACCATCATCGGCCTCATCCACGTGGGGGCCCTGCTGGCCCTGCGCCCGGACCTCTACAGCACGTCGGGCCTGGTGCTCTTCGGGGTGCTCTACCTGATGACGGGGATGTTCGGCGTCACCATGTGCTACCACCGGCTGCTCACCCACCGGAGCTTCCAGACCCATAGGTGGGTGGAGTATTTCCTCACCTTCTGCGCGTGCCAGGCCCTCCAGAGCGGCCCCATCTCGTGGACCGCCCTCCACCGCATCCACCACAAGGAGGCGGACGACGAGCCCGACCCCCACAGCCCCCTCGTGAGCTTCCTGTGGGCCCACATGGGGTGGCTGTTCGTGGACACGCCCGGGGCGAGCACCCATGCGGAGTACAGCCGCTTCGCCAAGGACCTGGATCGGGACCCGGTCCAGCGCTTCTTCGACCGCTACTTCTTCTTCCTGTACCTGCTGACGGCCGCCCTCGTCTACGCGGCGGGCGAGCTCTCCGGCGGGCTGGGCCTCTCGTGGCTGGTCTGGGGGGTGCTCCTGCGGACGGTCTTCCTCTGGCACGCGACCTGGCTGGTGAACTCCGCCACCCACCTGTGGGGCTACCGCAACTACACGACCGATGAGGACAGCACGAACAACTGGTGGGCCGCTCTCATCTCCTTCGGCGAAGGCTGGCACAACAACCACCACGCCGACCCGCGCTCGGCCCGCCACGGCCAGCGCTGGTTCGAGGTCGACGTGACCTACCTCGTCATCCGCCTGCTGGGCCGCCTGGGCCTGGCGTGGCAGATCATGGAGCCGCGCAAGGGCGTCGTCGCCCGCCGGGTGGACATCATGGTGGACACCGAGGCCCTCCGGCTGGCCGACGAGCGTGCCCGCGAGGCCCTCCGGCCCGAGCCGGTCCTTCACACCCAGACCGACCCCACCATCCCGGTAGAAGTGCCCGTCATGGCCTCGGCGGCCGAGGCCTACGAGGCGGCCGTGCGCTCGGCCCGGGAGGCCAAGGAGGCGGTCGAGGACGCCCTCCGGCACGCGGCCGAGGCGCTCCGCCACCGGCGCCAGGAGGCGGCGGAGCGGATGGATCAGCAGGTCCGCCAGATGCTGGAGCGGGCCAAGGACATGGCCATGGCCGCGGTCGAGAAGGCCAAGTTCGCCGCCGCCGAGGCGTCCGAGTTCGCCTCCCAGGCCAGCGCCTTCGCCGCCAGCGCGAAGGATCGGGCGGCCGGGTCGGCCCGGCACGCGGCCGAGCAGAGCCGCATCCTCGCCCAGGAGGCGGCCGAGGCCGCGGCCCGGGCCGCCGAGGAGATCGCGGCCGCCTTCAAGGGGATCAGCCGGCCCGTCATCAGCTCGGCGATCTAGGGGCGCGAAGCGATCGGACCCGGAGAGGGCCGGAGGCGCGAGCCTCCGGCCTTTTTTTCGTTTGCGCCAGGCGGCCTACGAAGCGGGTGGCCGGAGGCGCGGGAGGGGGAGGAACTGGTTCGTGAACGCGCGGGAGAGGGGAGCGTCGAGCTTGAGGCCCCGGATCTTCTCCATGAGGGCCTGGAGCTCCTTCAGGCGCGCCTCCTCGAAGCGGCCCAGCCCGCCCCGGCGCGCCTCGGGGGGGTAAATCAGCGCCATCGCCTCCCGCCACTCCGCCCCGGTACGCCCGGGGCCCAGGGCCGGGTTCACCTTCAGGTGGGCCTGGAGGGCGTCCGCCGGGCGCGCGAGGGAGGCTGCGGCCGCCTGGGCGACCGCCCCGGCGAGGGCTTTCACGAGGCCGGCGTCCTGGGCGATCTGGGCCTCGGTCGTCACCAGGAGGAGGCCGTAGGGGTTCACTCCCGCATCGGCGTAGGGGAAGACGGCGATCTCCTTGCCGGCCCTGGAGGCCGCTTCGCGGTATTGGTGGGCCACCAGGGTGGAGCCGGCCACCGCGTCCACCTTGCCCTCCAGGAGGGCGGGGAGGAGCTGGTCCGGCGTCAGGTTCTGCCACCGGATCTTGCCCAGGTCGAAGCGGGGCCCGAGGCCGAGCTCGGGGAAGATCAGGCGGGGGAAGGAGGCCCGGGGGGCGCCGACAGCCTTCCCGGCCAGGTCGCCGAGCTTCTGGATGTCCGGGCGCTTGAGGGCGAGGATGGCGCTCGGCCCCCGCGAGAAGTAGGCCATGATCCCCACCAGGCCCATCCCGCCGGCCCGCAGGGCGTACACCTCGGCCGCCTCGGCCAGGGCGAACTGGGCGGTCCCCTGATTCAAGGCCAGGAGCGCCTCCCGGCTGCCCCGCGCCGCGCGGAGCCTGACCTCCAGGCCCGCCTTCTCGAAGATGCCCGCGCCCTGCGCGTAGTAGAGGGGCGCGTGGGCCCCGCCGGGCAGCCAGTTCAGGGCGAGGGTGGCCTGCCGGGCCGCCCGGGCGGGGAGGGGCGAGGCCGCGAGGAGGAGGCCCAGGAGGAGCCCGAGGGGCGCGCGGCCCGCCAAGCGCCGAAGGAGGGGGGGACGGGACATGGGAGCCTCCTCATTGCGCAGCACCGGGAGTAGGATGCATTTCCCGAGCAGTAAGGCTCTCCCCGCGGCGCATGTCAAGGCGGGGTCGCCGCCCCGCGGGCGCGGCGGGAATCCGCCGCGCCGCCTTGACGCACCGGTCCGCCGCTCCTAGAGTATGGGGCCTTTCTCGGCGGGGAGGGACGGGAAACCGAAGCGGTCCCTGCGCCTCGCGTTCACGCCGGTCCGCTGCGAACCATCGTTCATATCTGGAGGGCGAGAGCCATGAAAGCGGAGGAGCTTCTCAAGGGCCTGAAAATCTACTACGACGCCGACGCGGACCTGAACCTGCTCAAGGGGCGCACGGTGGCGGTCATCGGCTACGGCAGCCAGGGCAGGGCGCACGCGATGAACCTCCAGGACAGCGGGGTGAAGGTGGTCGTCGGGCTGCGCAAGACCTCGCCGCGCTGGAAGCAGGTCGAGGACGACGGCCTCGAGATCATGGAGACGGCCGAGGCCGCCAAGGCGGGCGACCTGGTCGTCATGCTGACCCAGGATCACCTCCAGCCGTCCATCTGGCGCAACGACATCCTGCCCCACATGAAGGACGGCGACGCCTTCGTCGTGGCCCACGGGTTCAACCTGAACTACGGGCAGATCATCCCGCCCAAGAACATCGACGTCTTCATGATCGCCCCCAAGAGCCCGGGCCACACCATGCGCTTCCAGTTCGAGGACGGGCGCGGGGTGCCGGGCCTGGTGGCCGTCTTCCAGGATTTCACGGGGAAGGCGAAGGACTACGCCCTCGCCTACGGCAAGGGGGTGGGCTGCGCCCGGGCCGGGATCATCGGGACCACCATCGAGGAGGAGACCGAGACCGACCTCTTCGGGGAGCAGGTGGTGCTCTGCGGCGGCATCACCGAGCTCATCCGGGCGGCCTTCGAGACCCTGGTCGAGGCGGGCTACCAGCCGGCCTGCGCCTACTTCGAGTGCCTCCACGAGGTGAAGCTGATCACCGACCTGATCTACCAGGGCGGCATCACCATGATGCGCTACTCGGTCTCGGACACGGCCGAGTACGGCGACATCACGCGCGGGAAGGTCATCATCGACCAGGGCACCCGCGACCGCATGAAGAAGATCCTCAAGGACATCCAGACGGGCAAGTTCGCCTCCGAGTGGATCAACGAGAACATGGTGGGCCGGCCCACCTTCAACACCGTCGTCCGCAAGGAGAAGGAGCACCCCATCGAGCTCGTGGGCGCCCGCCTGCGGGCCATGATGCCCTGGATCCAGGAGCGGGAGGTGAAGTAGGAGAGCGCCCCCAATTTCCGGGAATTCCGCCCCCGCCGGGAAGGTTTCCCGGCGGGGGCGGCTTATTTGCCTGAAACCGGAAAAATTGCTCCCGAATGGGGCCTGTTGCAGTTGAAAGAATCTCTCGGAGGGTATAATCTTAAATACCAAGGTGGGTCGGCCTTACCCCCGGGCAGGATGATGGAGACCAGAATGACCCCAAGGCGGGCCAAATTCTTCATCGCGGGTCTTGTCGTCGTAAGCGCTTTCCTCTACCTGGCGGTCTCAGGCTTCCGCAGCGAGAACTTCGTCTATTTCCTGACCGTGGACGAGGCGGCCACCAAGGCGGCTTCGTTCGACGGCAAGGGGGTCCGCGTCCAGGGAAAGGTGGTGGCCCAGTCCCTCGTCCGGAATCCGCAGGCCATGCAGCTGGCCTTCCGCCTCCAGGGGGAGAAGGAGACCCTGGCGGTCAGCTACCGGGGGGCCCGGGGGCGCGGCCCGGCCACGACCCTGTCCCGTTCCCGCGCCTTCTAGGGAGAGCCCCTTGCTCCTCATCGAACTGGGCAACTACGGCATCACGGCCGCCTTCGTGCTGGCCATCTTCAGCGCCGCGGCCTCGGTCTGGGGAGGGCTCCGCCGGCGGGCCGACCTCATCCTGGCCGGGCGCAACGCCGCCATCGCCGTCTTCGGGCTGATCACGGCGGCGAGCGTGGCCCTGATCTGGCTCCTCATGGCGCGGGACTACCGCGTCGAGTACGTGGCCTCCAACGTGAACAACACTCTGGACGGCTTCTACCGCTTCAGCGCCTTCTGGGGCGGGCAGGAGGGGAGCCTCCTGCTCTGGGTCCTCCTCCTCTGCATTTACACCGTCACCGTCATCCGGCAGAACCGGGAGCGCAACGCCGTCCTGATGCCCTATGTGATCGCCACCCTCATGGTGACGGCGCTCTTCTTCCTCACCATCCTGACCTTCATCACCCCCCCCTTCGCCACCCTTCCCACCCCGCCGCCGGACGGCCGGGGGCTCAACCCGCTCCTCCAGGACTGGGGGATGGTCATCCACCCGCCCAACCTCTACCTGGGCTACGTGGGCTTCGCCGTCCCCTTCGCCTTCTGCATCGGCGCCCTCGTGAGCGGCAAGCTCGACACCGACTGGATCACCACCACCCGCCGCTGGACGCTCTTCGCCTGGTTCTTCAACGGGACGGGCATCCTCCTGGGGGGCGCCTGGGCCTACAAGGAGCTGGGGTGGGGCGGCTACTGGGCCTGGGACCCGGTGGAGAA
>JACPCT010000302.1 GCA_016184445.1 Candidatus Tectimicrobiota bacterium
ACCTGTCTCCCGTTGGGGGAGATTCTCAGCGCCCCGGCCGGGGACCAAAAATGGCCGTGCCAATCCGCACCAAGGTCGCCCCCTCTTCGATGGCAATCTCGAAATCGGCCGACATGCCCATCGAGAGCTCTTGAACGGTGGAAAACCCTTTCAATTGAGCCTCTCCCCGGAGGCGCCGCAAAAGCTGGAAATGGGGGCGGCTTTCCTCCGGCCCCCGCCCCAAAGGGGGGATGCACATGAACCCATCCACCCGCAGAGCCTCCAGGCGGGAAACCCTTTCCAGCAGCCCAAGCACCTCCGCGGGCGCCACCCCCCCCTTTTGGGACTCCTCCCCGGTATTCACCTGGAGGAATACTCCCAAGGGAATTTCTCCAAAAGCGCGCATACGGCGTGCCAGCTCCTTGGCCAAGGGCAACGAATCCAGGGTCTCCACCACATTGAACAACCCCGGAACCGTCCGGGCCTTGTTGCGCTGGAGGGTACCGATCAGATGCCACTGGGCGCGATCCGCCACGACGGGGCCCATCGCCTCGCGCTTGTCCCGGGCCTCCTGGACCCGGTTCTCCCCCAAAATCCCTGCCCCGGCCTCGATCGCCTCCGCCATCCGCTCGGGGGACTGGGTCTTGGAGACGGCCACGAGGCGGATCTCCTCCGGCCCCCGGCCCGCCCGGTGCGCGGCGGCGGCAATGCGCTCCCGAACGCTTTCTAAGTTTTCCCGGATGGAAGCCATGACGGGGGTCCTTCGGAGAGAAAGCGTCAAAACACCCCGATGACCGCAAGGAGGCGGCCTGTCGGGGCACCGTCACGACGAAAAGAGAAAAAGCGGGAGGACTCGGAGAACGTGCAGGGCCCAGGGGGGCCTATCTGCTCCCCTGGAATCCCGGCGGCGGCCAGCTGCCGGCGCGACGCCTCCGGCAGATCGAGAAGCCACTTTCCCCGTCCCAGCGGGATGGTGAACTCCCGCCAATCGCGGTACCGCTCCCGGAAGGGAGGGAGGCACTCCTCCCCCACCTCGTAGCAAACGCCCGAAATCGCCGGGCCCAGCCCGGCGAAGAGGTCCCCCGGCCGGCTCCCGAAGCGTTCGCCCATCTGGCGCACCGCCTCCGCCAGGACGCCCGCTGCGATCCCCTTCCGCCCCGCGTGGACCGCCGCCACCGCCCGCCGCTTGGCGTCCGCGATGAGGACCGGGAGGCAATCCGCCGTCTGGACGGCCACCGCCACCCCCGGCTCCGCCGTCACGACCGCGTCGGCGCTCACCCGCTCCCCTTCCGGGATCTCATCCGCGGCGACGACATCGGCACCATGCACCTGGCGGACCTCGGCCACCCGGGCGGGCGCCATCTTCACGGCACCGAAGAAACGACGGCGATTCTCCCGGACCCGCCCGGACTCCTCCCCCTCGGCTTGGCCCAGGTTGAGGGAGCGGTAGCAACCCTCGCTCACCCCCCCGCGCCGGGTGCTGAAGCCGTGCCGGACGAAGGGCAGCGCACTCAAGAGGGGAGAGCAGAAGACCTCCACCCCGTCCAACTCATGGTTCTGCAGATGGAACATCCGCGGCTCTCCCTGGCCCTCCGCGCCGCAAGGCGCGGGTACGATTTCTCCATTATAGAGAGTCACAGGGAGCGGGCCAAGAAATGGCCCCCGCCGGGAAGGAGGGGGCCAGGGGGGGCCCGCCGGCCCCCCCTGGCCGCTTGGGGGGATGCGTCGCCCCCCGGGGCAAGAAGCGCCCCGCAAGGCGGCGCAGTGGGGGTCAGTCGGCCTGCTTCCGGAGGAAGGTGGGCACGTCGAGATCATCCTCCTCCAGCTGGTAGCTCAGAGCGGCGTCCTTCTTGTTGGTCCGCATGCGGACGTAGGCCGGGACGGAGAGCTTGCGGCCGTCGGTGCCGGTGGCCTCCACCTCGGCGCGTGGCACCTCGCGGAGGCCCTCGCTGCGCCCGAAGCCGGTGGCGATGACGGTCACGCGGACCCGATTCTCCATCGAGGCGTCGATCACTGAGCCGAAGATGATGTTGGCGTCTTCGTGGGCTGACCCGTGGATGAGGCTGCACGCCTCGTTTACCTCGAACAGGGAGAGATCGTTGCCGCCCGTGATGTTGATGAGCACGCCTCGCGCCCCTTGGATGGAGCTCTCTTCCAGGAGAGGGCTGCTGATGGCGTTCTGGGCGGCGATGACGGCGCGGTTCTCCCCGGATCCCACCCCGCTGCCCATGAGGGCAAGACCCCCCATGTCGCGCATGATGGTGCGCACGTCGGCGAAGTCGAGGTTGATGAGACCGGGCGTGGTGATGAGGTCAGCGATGCCCTTACAGGCCTGGAGCAGGACGTTGTTCGCCTTCTGGAACGCCTCGGTGATGGGCGTCGTTCGCTCGACCATCCCGAGAAGCCGCTGGTTGGGGATGGTGATCAGGGTGTTCACCGATTCGCGCAGCTCGGTGATACCCTGTTCGGCCTGGGTCCGGCGGCGCGGCCCCTCGAAGTCGAAGGGCTTGGTGACCACGCCCACCGTCAGGATGCCCGCCTCCTTGGCGATCCGGGCGATAACGGGGGCGGCGCCTGTCCCCGTCCCCCCACCCATGCCCGCCGTGACGAATACCATGTCCAGCCCGTCAAGGAGCCCCGCGACCCGCTCGGCGTCCTCCAGCGCGGCCTTCCGGCCGATCTCCGGGTTCCCGCCCGCTCCGAGGCCGCCCGTCAGCTCGGTGCCGAGCTGGAGCTTCTCGGGGGCGAGGGAGCGCTCCAGCACCTGGTGGTCGGTGTTGGCGGCGATGAACTGCACCCCATCCATGCCAGAGGCGATCATGGTGTTGACGGCGTTGCCGCCTCCGCCGCCGACGCCGATGACGGCTATCTTCGCCCGGCAGGCCGTCTCTTCCGCTAGTTGGAACATCAACTCACTCATTGTTTCCCCCCTTCGCCCCGATTCCAGGGAACGCCCTCGTCGCCCCGAACATCATCGGAAAATGCTCGCCAAAACGTGGCGGATCCTGTCTTTCGCGGTGCGCATGGAACCGTTGCGGACCCCTCCGGGCAGCCAACCTCGGCGGCCGCGCGCGCCGTTGGTGGCCCGCATCGCGTAGATCACGAGCCCCACTCCGGTCGAGTACATGGGGCCGTTCACCATGTCCACGAGACCGCCGATGCCCAGCGGCGCGCCCCTGCGGACCGGTAGCTGAAGGACTCGCTCGGCCAGTTCCTCGATTCCCTCCATGATGCTGGCCCCGCCCGTGAGGACCACCCCGGCGGGGAGGAGGTCCTCCATCCCGCTCTTCTGGATCTCGCGGCGGATGAGGGTGAACACCTCCTCCATCCGGGGCTCGATGATCTCGGCCAGCATCTGGCGGCTCAGCACCCGGGGCGGTCTCCCCCCCACGCTCGGCACCTCGATCTCGTCGTCGTGAGCGAGCCGGGCGGCGACGGCGCAGCCGTACTCTTTTTTGATCCGCTCGGCCTGGTAGTCGGGCGTCCGCAGGCCGATGGCGATGTCGCGGGTGACGTGGTTCCCGCCCACCGGAACGATGGCCGTGTACCGTAGCGCGCCGCCGCTGATGACCGCCACATCCGAAGTGCCGCTGCCGATGTCCACCACCGCGACGCCCAGATCCCGCTCATCCTCGGTGAGCGCCGCCAGGGACGAGGCCAGCGGCTGGAGGACGAGCCGATCCACCGAGAGACCCGCCCGCTCCACGCTCCGCGAGATGTTCTGGATGGCCGGGACCGCACCCGACACGATGTGGACCTTGGATTCCAGGCGCACCCCGGCCATCCCGATGGGCTCGGTGATGCCCTCCTGCTCATCCACGATGTACTCCTGCGGAAGGACGTGGATGATCTCGTGGTCGGCCGGCATCGTGACCGCCCGGGCTTGCTCGACCACCCGCTCGATGTCGTCCTTGGTGACGATCTTGCTCTTGATGGCCACGATGCCGTTGGTGTTGAAGCTCCGCACGTGGCCGCCCGCCACGCCCACGTAGGCGGAGCGGATCGGCGTCCCGCTGATGAACTCCGCCTCCTCCACGGCCGCGCGGATGGACTCCACCGTCTGGTCGATGTTCACCACCGCCCCCCGGTTGAGCCCCTTGGAGGGATGCTTGCCGAGGCCGACGATCTCGAGCGAGCCGTCCTCGTTCACCTCGGCGACAACGACGCAAATCTTTGAGGTGCCGATGTCGAGGCCCACCAGCACGTCGCCCCGTTTGCTCATCCTTTCGCTCCTCCATCCTGTCCGATGGGCCGGACGACGACGCGGC
>JACPCT010000303.1 GCA_016184445.1 Candidatus Tectimicrobiota bacterium
GTGGGGGACCTCGACCCCGTCCAGAGCATTCCCCGTGTCGGGGTGGTGGTCAATGGGGCGGGAGCGGAGCACGGCGTGGCGGGTGCGGCCGTCCCCGATCCCGATGCCCGCACCAACGGCCCCGCCGTGAAGGTTCGCTTTTCCGTCCGAGGCCTTGGTGGGCAGGCGGGTCATGGCCATCACGGGGACGCCCCGGAAGACCACCACCCGGATGTCCGGCACCCCCCGCCAGGAGACGTGCTCAAAGACGTTGTCCGGGCGGATGAGGGCCTGGATGATGGCCTGGTCGGGCTGGCCCGCGAGAGAGTAGATCCCCGAGAGGATGTTCGAGATGTGGTGGTAGAGCGTCTCGCGCCCGATGAGGCTCCCGTTCTGCTTGAGGAAGCCCTCCCCGGTCCGGCGATCCACCAGGACAATGCCCATCCCGCCGGCGCCCCGGGCGGGCTTCGCGGCGAAGGAGCCGTCCCCCGGCAGCTCCCGCTCGAAGCCCGCGATGTCGGCTTGATGCCCGATCACCCGGTAGATGGCGGGCATGGGGACGCCGTGCTCCTCCGCCAGGCGGGCGGTCAGGACCTTGTCGTCCACCCAGGGGAAGCGGGAGCGGGGGTTGTGGGCCATGATGTAGTCGGCGTTCCGGCGGTTCATGCCGAGCACCCCCGCCGCCCGGAGCTCTCGCGCGGCCCGCCAGATCATGCCCGCGTCCTCAGCGCCTGGAAGCGCAGCAGCTCCGAGAGGCGGTAGCCGGTGTAGCGGCCCAGCAGCACCTGGAAGCCCGCGACCGCCAGGAGGAGCTCCGGGTAGAGGAAGAAGGAGAGCTGGAGCCTCTCCCAGTTGAGGAGCTGGTAGCAGATGACGGCCACGGCCGCGCTCCCCAGCGCGGTGCGGAGGGCCGTCCGGAACCCGGACTCCTCCATCAGGATGAAGAAGCGCTCCACCACCATGGTGAGGATGACGAAGGGGAGGAGCCCCACGGCCATGAACTCGCGCAGGCCCAGGCGGTTGCCCGTCAGCGCCAGGAACCCCAGGGCGGCGATAACCAGGGTCAGCATGAGGGAGAGGCGGGGGACGAGGAGGAGCCGCAGGCGGTCCAGCGCACGCCGGAGGAAGTAGCCCAGGGTGACCACCCCCGCGAAGATGCCGAGCCCGTAGGCCAGCCCCGTGCTCCGGAAGGCGAGGGCCATGAGGACGGGCATGAACACCCCGAAGGTGGGGAAGCCCGCGATGTTCCGCAGCACCCCGATGAAGAGGGCCCCGATGGGCACGAGCAGGAGGATGCGGAAGGTCTCCTGGAACTCGGCGGGCAGGTGGAAGTAGGACCACCGGTCCAGGAAGTGGCGCGAGCGGACGATCCGGTCGAAGTGGAGGCGCCAGTGGCTGGGGGTGCGCTTGGCGAGGGTCCAGCGCAGACCGATGAGCTGCCCTTCCGTCACCCGGACGGCTGGAGCCCCATCCCGCGCCAGGGGCAGGACCTTCGTTGAGACGGAGATGCGCTGAAGGTTCTCCAGGTCGTAGCGTACCCACCGGTTGCCGTCCCAGACCTGAAGAAAGCTCAGTGCCTTCGTGTAGACCCTCTCCGACAAGGGAAGCGCCTCAGCCAGGCGGACGCTTAGGCCGGCGGCCCGGAAGAGCAGCCACAGGGCCGACGGTCCGCCGAGTTTCTGGTAGATGGCGGTCCAGCGGAGACGGTCCGCCTCGGAGGGAGGCGGAGAGTCCCAGTTCCCCCGGGCGGCCTCGTGCACGGCGTCGAGGCGCGTGGGAACCGGCAGGCTCTGCCATCTCTTGGTGAGGCTTTGGGCCAGCGCGATCTCCTCCCTGCCCGCGCTCTCGGGATAGGGGCCCAGCCTGCGCGGGACAGTCAGCAGGGGTCCCGGCGAGCGGAAGCGCAGAGTGGAGCGGTAGAAGATGCGTGCGTCCTCCTGCTCTAAGGGGCCGGACCAGATGCCGAAGCGGTTGGGCCCCTCGACGTGGAGGGTGAAGCTCAAGATGCCGGAGAAGAACTGTTCGTCGAACACCGTCACCCCGGTACCGGTGGGGGGAAGCCCCGTCCACAGGGCGACTCGGTTGCTGTGCCCCTGGCCGATGGTGGCCTCCATATGGACCTCCCAGGTCTCCCCGGGGACAGAGGGGAAGACGGGGTAGCCCAGCACGGCCACGCGGTAGCCTAGGAGCAGGGCGGGAACGAGGAAAAAGGCGCCTGCCAGGAGAAGGACGGGCCGCTTCATCTCGACCTCGGCCCTAAGGGCACTGGGGGGGGAGGACCTGCCTGCGGTCGACGTCCACCACGAAGCGGCCCGCGAGCAGGTTCCGCCCGGCCAGGAAGGGGTGCTCTAGGTCGGACCGGTCGTTGACGTTCACCTCGGTGACGATCCGCTCCGGCCCCAGGCACACCTCCAGCCGGACGACGGGCCGGCGGCCCTTCCCCTCGGGGGTCTTGATCGTCCGCCAGCGGAGGATGGGAAGGCGCATCGGCCTCCCGCCGTATTCCGGCGCAAGGCGCAACTCCACTTCCTTCCCGGCGGCGCGCACCTCCCGGGCGTCGAGCGAGCTGCCCGCGGCCCCCGTGTCGATCCGGGCGGGAAGACGGACGCCCCAGGGGAGGAGGATGACCTCCTCCACCCCGCCGATCACCCGCTTCTCCGCGGCGGAGGCAGCCAGGGGGAGCAGGGCCGCGAGCGAGGCGGCCAGAAGGGAGCCCTTCATGCGGGCCGTGCCCAGGCGGGAAGCGGCGGGAAGGGCTTCATGGGCGGCCCCGGATTCCCTTGCAGGCGGGCTTGAGGACGTGGGATCGGCTCACGTCCACCAGGAAGCCGTCGGCCAGGAACGACCGGCCCAGCAGCAGGGGATAGGCCATGTAGCGCCTGTCGTTCAAGGAGACGAGGGCGCGGATGCGGCGGGCGCCCAGGCAGAGCTCCACCGACACGACGGGCCGGACGGCCTCCCCCTCCGAGGTGCGGAAGGAGGCCATTTCGTAGAGGGGGAGCCGCAGGGAGAGCCCTCCGTATTGCTCGGGAAGAAGAAACGTCACCTCGCCGCCGTCTATCCGGACATCCCGGGCGTCGAGGGAGGAGCGCGCGGCGCCCGTGTCCACCCGGGCGGGCAGGGCGACGCCCCAGGGGAGGAGCAGGGCTTCCTCCACCGCCCCGATGGTGGTCTTGGTCTCGCCCGCCCCCGGGGCCGGTCCGAGGGCGGCCAGGACGGCGAAGACGATGGGCAGGAGCATTTCCATCCTTTTCGCGCGGGTTTCGAGGTGGCCGCCGGTTTTTCTCGGGCCGTCCGCTGCCCGGAAATTATATTCCAACTTCGCCCGGGGAATCAGCCCTCCCCCGCGGCGGTTTCAGGGGAGAGAGCGGCATATGCTATAGATGCTATAGAATATGCCAGAGAGGAGAACCATGCGGCCCCTTCGCCGCCCGGGCCGCGTCCAGGAGGAGAGATGCCCGTCCCTTCCGAGCGGAAGATCCTGCTCACGCGGATGGTGAAGGCCGGGGGGTGAGGGTCGAAGCTGGGTCCGGAGGACCTGCGCGAGGCCCTGAGCCGCTTTGAGCCCTTCTGCGATCCGAACCTCATCTACGGGACCAGCCCGGGAGATGACACGGGCGTATACCGCCTGCGCGAGGACCTGGCCATCGTCCAGACGGTGGATTTCTTCACCCCCATCGTGGACGACCCCTTCGCCTTCGGCCAGATCGCGGCGGCGAACGCGCTGAGCGACTGCTTCACCATGGGGGCCCAGCCGATCACGGGCCTCAACCTGGTGGCCTTCCCGTGCGCGATGGGCCTCGACGTGCTGGGCCGGATCCTCGAGGGCGGCGCCGACCGGATGCGCGAGGCGGGGGCCGTGATCCTGGGCGGCCACAGCGTGGACGACCCCGAGCCCAAGTACGGCATCGCCGTCACGGGCACGGTGGACCCGCGCGCGATGATCACCAACCGCGGGGCCCGGCCGGGGGACAAGCTCATCCTCACCAAGAAGATCGGCACCGGCATCGTCACCAACCTCACCAAGGCGGTGAGCCCCCTCATGCGGGCGGCGCGCGGCCTCTTCGGGGGGGACGGGAGGCTCAGGGAGGGCGTCTTCGAGGAGGCGGTGGCCTCCATGATCACCCTCAACCAGAAGGCCAGCCGCCTCATGGTGGAGGCGGGCGCCCGCGCCTCGACCGACGTCACCGGCTTCGGCCTCATGGGCCACCTGCACAACCTGCTGGAGGCGAGCGGCGCCCGCGGCCGGGTGTGGTTCTCC
>JACPCT010000304.1 GCA_016184445.1 Candidatus Tectimicrobiota bacterium
GTACCAGCGCAGCGGCGCAGAGCCACCCTAAAAGGGAGGGAATGGCGGGCATTTTTGCTCTCCCTCCTCGGCGGAGATGGCGGGGAAGGATGCCCTCCGGCGGCGGCCCGCCCGCCTCAACCCGCACTCCATCGCGACGAACAGCCGGGCGCGGCCGGAGATGCACCAAGACGGAGCCCATGCGCATTGTAGAGGGCTGAGTTTCCAGGGGCAAAGGGCTTGATAGCCGTGTTCCGGCGGCAGAGGGAGGGGGGCCCGGGTTGATCGGTGCCGCGCGGTGCAACGTCTTTAACTTTTAACATGTATCTAATTGATTTTTAAGTTATTATTAATTCATTCCGGGAGGAGTGCGAGGGCTTATGGAGGCGGAGCGCCGCTTCGGGGGGGCCGGGCTTCCTGGAGGGGTGCGGGAAAGAACGGGCTGAGGACAAAAAAAGCCGGGGCGGGGTGACCCCCGCCCCGGCCGGAACGGCGCAGCCCTAGTCGCCGAACTTCTTGCGGAACATCTCCTGGATCTCCTTCGACTTCGCCTTCACCTCGTCCGGCGTGGAGTCGATGAGCTTCAGGCCGTCGAGGGAGGGCAGGCCCTCGGGGTACTTGACCCCGGGGTGGCCGACGTGGAGGCCGCTGTCCACGAGCAGCTGCTGCGCCTCCTGGCTGAAGAGGAAGTCCGTGAACACCTCGGCCGCCTTGGGATGGGGCGCTTTCTTGAGGACCGCGTGCGGCGAGGAGATGAACGCCACGCCCTCCTTGGGGAGGACCATCTTAATGGGCTCGCCCTTCTTGATGTCGCCGTAGGTGTTGTAGGCGGCGGTGCCGGCCACGACGTGGGCCTCGCCGCGGGCGACCAGCGGGATGACGGCCACGGCGGACTGGACGATCTTGGGCTTCAGGGCCGCCATCTTGTCGTAGTAGCCCCACCCGTGCATCTTTACCAGCGAGAGCATCCCTACCGTGATCACTCCGCTGTAAGCCGGATGGGCGTGGGCGATCAGGCCGTTCCACCTCGGCTTCAGGAGGTCGGTCCAGGTCTTGGGGGCATCCTCGGGCTTGACGAGCTTGGTGTTGTAGGCGAGCACGTAGACGCTGGCCCGGAGGATGTTCCAGGCGCCGTCCTCGGTGGTGAAGGCGGGGTTGAACTTCTCGCCCCCCTGGAACTTGTAAGGGCGCAGGTGGTCCTTCTTCAGGTTGACGAAGTGGCCGATGTTCGAGGTGTGGAGGACGTCGGCCTTGAACACCCCGCCCTTGGCCTCCTGCAGGTAGCGCTGGTAGAGCTTTCCCGATCCGTCGCGGTGGAGGATGCAGGTTACCCCCAGCTTCTTGTCGTTGAACTGCTTGCAGACCTTCTGGGCGACGGAGAGGGAGAGCGAGGAGTACCACATGACCTCCCCTTCCTTCTTGGCGGCCTGCATGTCCGCGGCTTCCGGAGCCGCGGGGGCGATGAGGCCCCAGGCGGCGATTGCGGCCAACAAACCTTGCGCAGCGCGTCTGAACGGCATGGCTCCTCCTTCCCGCAACGTTCCCCTGGTTGAAGGCCCGCAGACTCCCTGGGGAGAATCCCCCTGATCCCCCCCGCCGTGGGCCCTCCGCCGTGAAACGGTGGCTTTGGATGCAGCCGCCTCGCATGGAGGCCGGCATTTCCCGCACACCGCGTGGATAGCTGATTCTAGCAAAAAAGACGGCCGAAGCGAGCCAAATTCCTGGCACAAGGGCGGAGAGGGGCCGGGGACAGCATGAGAAATGGGGGGAAAGGGGCCTCGAAAGCCGCCGACGGGGCGATTCAGCCGGGAAATCCGGTTTTCTGCCGCACGCGCAGAACGAGGAGAAGGATCACGGCCAGAAGGACCCCCACCCCCAGCCAGAGGATCCACCCCTCGGCGCGCAAGTAGTGGGCCCACTCGCCGCGGGCCTCCTCGCTCCTCGCTTCCTGGCGGGCTCCCCCGCTCTCCCCGGGTGCCCCGCCGGTCTTCTCCTCCCGCCGCAGCCGGATGCGGGCCTGGGCCGTCCAGTTGAGGAGGGCGAAGTAGAGCAGGAAGAGGGCGAGGCCGGCGAGGCCCAGCAGGCGGGCCGCGATGTGGCTCCCGAAGACCCAGCTCCCCAGGGCGACGCCGGCGAGGGCGAGGAGGAAGAAGGGGGCGCAGCCGGTGACCATCCGCTAGGAGCTCCCCTCTTGGCGCCTGCGGCCGAGACGGTTCTCTTCGCCGCGGAGGAGGCGGCGGATGTTGTCGGAATGCCGGCGGATGATGAAGGCGGCGACGAGGGCGGAGGTGATGACGGCGGGGTCGGGATGGCCCGACATCGCCCCCGCCAGGGGCAGGGTGCAGGCGGCCAGGATGGAGCCCAGCGAGACGTAGCGCGTCGCGGCCACGGTCCCCGCGAAGACAAGGGCGGCCCACCCGGCCGGGACGGGCATCCAGTAGAGGAAGATCCCCAGGCCCGTGGCCACCCCCTTTCCGCCCTTGAAGCCGGTGAAGGGGGAGAACATGTGGCCGGCCACCGCCCCCAGGGCGGCGGCGGGCTGGTGAAAGGGAAGGAGCGGGCTCCCGGCGGCCAGGAGAGGGGGGATCCAGGCGACGGCGAGGGTCCCTTTGAGGATGTCCCCGGCCAGGGTCAGGAGGCCGGGCAGCCAGCCGCTCGTGCGGATGACGTTGGTGGCGCCGATGTTTCCGCTGCCGCCTGCGCGCGGGTCCGAGAGACCGAAGAGGCGGGTCACGAGGATCCCGAAGGGGATGGAGCCGAGCAGGGCGGCGGCGAAGAAGACGGCGAAGATGGAGAGGCTCACGTGAATTCCCGGAGGAGCTTGCGGAAATAGTCTACCCCCGAGACGACCGCCACGGCCATCGCCGTCCAGATGAGGAAGGTGCCCGATGGCGGCAGCAGCTCCAGCGTCAGGAAGAGCACGGCCGCCGTCTGCAGGCCCATCTTCCACTTCCCCAGCCGGCTCGCCGGCACCACCTTCCCGTGGCGCAGCGCCACGGCCCGCAGCCCTGTGACCAGGAACTCCCGCCCGAGGATGATCCCGACGATCCACGAGTCCACCTCGCCCAGCGCCACAAGGGGCAGGAGCGCGGCCACCATCAGCAGCTTGTCGGCCACGGGGTCGAGGATCTCTCCCAGGGGGGTCACCTGGCCCCGGGCCCGGGCCAGGTGGCCGTCCAGCCAGTCGGTGAACGCGGCGACGGCGAAGAGCAGGGCGGCGATCGATCGGGAGACATACGATCCCTGGACGAGGAAGAGGACCAGGAGGGGCAGCATGAGGATGCGGGTGAGGGTGAGGCGGTTCGAGAGGTTGAGGGAGCGCCACCCCTCGCTGGAGAGGAGACGCGCGGCCGCCCCGCGCCAGCGGACCCGCCGGGAGGCGGCGGAAGCCCCTCCCAGGGTGGCGTTGCGGGACTCGGCCGGCGCCATGGCTACCTCAAGTAGTCGAGCAGGGTTTTGTTCTTCGCCCGCGCGCGGAAGCGCCGGATGATCTTCTTCTCGATCTGCCGGATGCGCTCGCGCGAGAGGCCGATCCGCTGGCCGATCTCCTCGAGGGTCATCGGGTCGCCGTCGAAGCCGAAGCGCAGGCGGATGATCTCCCGCTCCCGCGGGTCGAGGCCCGCGAGGAGATCCTCGATCTCCTCCTCGAGGGAATGCTGCACCAGGTTCTCCTCGGCTGAGATGACGTCTTTCGCCTCCAGGAGGTCCAGGTAGCTCGTCTCCTCGCTCCCCGAGATGGGGGTGTCGAGCGATAGATAGTTGCGGTGGACGCGGAGGATGTTCTCGACGTCCTCCATCTTCATGTTAAGGCCCTCGGCGATCTCCTCCGCGGAGGGCTCGCGGTCCATCTCCTGGCGCAGCCTCTGGTAGGTCTGCCCGATCTTGTGGATGAGGCCCGCCTGCTTGATCGGGAGGCGGACCGTGCCCGTGTGGTCGGCGATGGCGTGCATGATGGCCTGGCGGATCCACCAGACCGCGTAGGTGATGAGCTTCACGCCGCGGTGAGGGTCGAAACGGCGGATCGCGTGGATGAGGCCGATGTTGCCCTCGTTGATGAGGTCTTCGAGGGAGAGGCCGAAGCCCTTGTAGCGGTTCGCGACGCTCACGACGTAGCGGAGGTTGCAGCGCACGAGCCGGTTGAAGGCCTCCGGATCACCGGCCTTGGCCCGGACGGCCAGCTTGTGCTCCTGCTCGCGGGTCAGGATGGGGTACTGGCCGATCTCCCGGAGGTAGATGGCCAGCGTGTCCTCGCTGGGAGG
>JACPCT010000305.1 GCA_016184445.1 Candidatus Tectimicrobiota bacterium
CGTTCGAGGCCAGCTTGATGGAGCCCCTGATCCCCAGCTCCCGCTCCACCTCCTCGATGGGCTTCCCCGGCTGGTAGACCGTGATGCCGGCCACCGGCCGGGCCGTCTGGAATTTCAATGCCTTTCTCCTTCGCGCCTGCTTACACCTCATCCCCAAGAGTTTTTCCCTCTCCCCTCGGGAGAGGGGAGTCAGACCTTGCGAAGTCCGCCAAGGAAGGGTGCTCCCCTAAACAACCACTCGCGCCTATTCCTCGGCCGGGTACGACCCCAGCACCCGCAGGTACTCCACCTCGCCGCGCAGGCGCTCCAAGCAGCCGGCCAGGGGCGGCGCCTCGGCGTGCCCCTCCACGTCCATGAAGAACACGTAGTCCCAGGCCCTCCGCCGCGAGGGCCGGGACTCGATCTTGGTCATGTTCACCTTCCCCTCCGCCACCGGGGTCAGCGCCCGGAAGAGCGAGCCGGGCTCGTTCTTCACGACGAAGAAGAGGCTCGTCCGCGAGCGCGGCCCCCGGGGGGCGGGCGCCCGGCCCAGGATGAAGAAGCGCGTCACGTTGATGCTCTCGGTGTCGAGCTTGGCCACCAGGACCTTGAGGCCGTAACGCCGGGCGGCCATCCGGCTCCCCAGGGCGGCCAGCGTCCGGTCCTGGGCCGCCTGCTGGGCCGCCAGGGAGGTGCTGGCCACCTCCTCCACCGCCACCTCGGGCAGGTTGTCCCGCAGCCACCCCCGGCACTGGGCCACGGCGTGGGGATGGCTCAGCACCCGCCGTACCTGCCCCAGCTCCTCGGCCCGGGTGAGGAGGTGGATGTCGATGGGCAGCCGCACCTCCCCCACGATGCCCAGCGGGGAGTCGATGAGCCGGTCCAGGGTGACGTTGACCGTCCCCTCCAGGGCGTTCTCGACCGGCACCACCCCCTGGTCCGCCCGGCCGGCCTCCACCTCGTCGAACACCCCGGCGATGGAGGCGGCGGGCAGGATCTCCGCCCCCGGGCCGAAGTGCCTGAGCGCCGCCTCGTGGGTGAAGGTGGCCTCGGGCCCCAGGTAGCTCACCCGCAGCTTGCCCCCGCCCGCCTGCGCCATGGCGCCTCCGGATTCCGTTCCGGGAACCAGAAACGCGCCATCCTACCCCACCGGCGGGCGGGGCCAAAGCGGCGGGGGATATGGAAATGGGAGGGCTCAGAGCCCCCAGAGCCCGGCCAGCAGGACCTCGGGCGAAGGGGGCCGCATGAGGGACTCCCCGGCCAGGATGGCGTCCACCTGCCCCAAAGGACCAACTCCCCCCCGCAGGGGGAGAGAGAGTGACCCCGCCTATTGCGGTATGGATAACGTGTTTGGACTCCCCGCCTACAGGTACTGCCCGAACCAGGCCACCGCCTCCCGCATCCCGATCTCGTGGAGGGCGGGGTTGCAGAACTTGTAGGACTCGTAGTGCTCCGCGCCGGGCAGCTTGACCAGCTTCTTGGGCTCCCCGCAGGCGGCGTGGCAGGAGAGCTGCTCCTGGACGGGCACGAGGTGGTCGTGCTCGGCGTAGATGAAGAGCACGGGCCTGGGCGCGATGCGCCCCGCCACCCACTCGGGCTTGTAGCGCCAGCAGGCCTCGGCGCTCTCCAGGTCGTAGTCCTTCACATAGTGCGGGTGCCGCTGGTGATGGCCCTTGAGCACCATCTCGGTGTGGGGGTCGCAGAGCATCATCTCGGGGAGGGGCACGGTGGCGGCCTCGCCCGCCGCCACGCGCCGCCGGGCCGCCGCCATCACTTTCTCCCGGAAGGCCTTCCACTCGTGGGGGCGGCGCACCGAGCGCATCCAGCGCTCCCCCTCGAACACCCCCACCGAGGTGACCACCACCTTCACCCGCTCGTCGAAGGCCGCCACCCAAACGGCGTTCGCCCCGCCGAAGCTGGTCCCGAAGATGCCGATGCGGCCCGCGTCCACCCCCTCCACCGTCTCCAGGCAGGTGATGGCGTCATAAGTGTCCTGGGCCTGCTCGAGGGGGCGGTGGCGGCCCCGCGGGCCCTCGCTCTTGCCGAAGCCGCGGTGGTCCGGGGCGAGGACGAAGTAGCCCTCCTCCCACAGCCGCCGGGGGACGTCCATCCCGTAGACCTCCTTCATCCCGCTGTAGCCGTGGAGGCAGATGATGGCGGGACGGGACGGATCGCCCATCTTCCAGCCCTGGGGGGCATAGAGATGAGCGGCGATCTTGAGACCCTCGCTGTAGTAGAAGATTTCCTGATACACGCTTCCCTCCCGGGCGGGACGGCGCCGCCTCTCCAGGGACCATGTCGCTCGCCCTCCCTCCATCCGGCCCGTGGCCGCGCGCTGGGATGAAGAGCGGGGAGCAGGAAATGCGGGCCTACGCGGGGAGCAGCCCCCTCAGCTCCCGCAGCAGGGCCTCGGGCGAGGGGGCCCGCATGAGGGACTCCCCGACCAGGACGGCGTCCACCCCCGCCTCGGCCAGGGGGGCCACCTCCTTCCAGCCGGAGATCCCGCTCTCGGAGACCTGGATGAGCTGCTGGCGGCGCGGGGCGGGGAGGCGCGAGAGGACGCGCAGGGTGTGGCCGGGGTCCACCTCGAAGGTCTTCAAGTTCCGGTTGTTCACCCCCAGGATGCGCGCCCCCGCCTCAAGGGCCCGCTCCACCTCCTCCCCGGCGTAGACCTCGACCAGGGCGTCCATCCCCAGGTCCTCGGCCTGGAGGCGGAGGTCCTCCATCTCGTGGGTCTCCAGGATGGCCGCGATGAGGAGGATGGCGTCCGCCCCCCCCGCCCGCGCCTCCAGAACCTGGTAGGGGTCGAAGATGAACTCCTTGCGCAGCACCGGGAGCCTGACCGCCGCCCGGACCGCCCGCAGGTGGCCCATGCTCCCCAGGAAGCGGCGGCGCTCGGTCAGGACGGAGATGGCCGCCGCGCCCCCCGCCTCGTAGCGGCGGGCGATGGCGGCCGGGTCGAAGGCGCCCGCGATCACGCCCTGGGAGGGGGAGGCCTGCTTCACCTCGGCGATGACGCGCACCCGGGCCCCGTCCGGATCCTTCCCCGAGGAGGGCATCCGGAGCGAGTCCGCGAGCCCCCGGGCCGGAGGAGCGTCCTTCGCCCGGGCGAGGAGCTCCTCCTCGGGCACGGCCGCGCGGTCGGCCGCGAGGTCCTCCCGGACGCCCGCGGCCAGCTCGTCCAGGACGGTGAGGGACTGGATCGTCATGCGTTGGAGATCTCGACGAGACGGTCGAGGGTGCGCAGGGCGGCGCCGGAGTCGATGGAGCGGGCCGCCGCCTCGGCCCCTTCCCGGAGGCTCTGCGCCCTGCCTCCGGCCATCAGCGCGGCGGCGGCGTTCAGGAGCACCACGTCCCGGCGGGGGCCCTTCTCGCCCGAGAGGATCTGGCGGATGATCTCGGCGTTCACCGCCGGATCTCCCCCGGCCAGCTCCTTCGCCGGGGCGCTCTCGAGGCCCGCGTCCCCGGGCCGCACGTCGTAGGTCCTCACCTCCCGGCCGTCCCACTCGGAGACGCGGGTGGGGCCCGTGAGGGTGAGCTCGTCCATCCCGTCGTGGCCGTGGACCGCCAGGGCGCGCCGGGCGCCCAGCCTCCCGAGCGCCTGGGCCACCAGCTCGGTGAGGGAGGCGGCGTACACCCCGACGACCTGGCACTGGGCCCCGGCCGGGTTGGTGAGGGGGCCCATGACGTTGAAGATGCTCCGCATGGCGAGCTCCCGCCGGGGCCCGATGGCGTGCTTCATCGCCCCGTGGAGCAGGGGCGCGAAGAGGAAGCCGAAGCCCGCCTCGTCCAGGCAGGCGCCCACCCGCTCGGGCGCCGCCTCGATGTTCACCCCCAGGGCCTTGAGCACGTCGGCGCTCCCGCACTTGCTCGAGACCGAGCGGTTGCCGTGCTTGGCCACGGGAAGGCCCGCCCCCGCCACGGCGAAGGCGGCGGTGGTCGAGATGTTGAAGGTGTGGGCTCCATCCCCGCCCGTGCCGCAGGTGTCCACCACCAGGGGATGGCGGGTGGGGACGCGGGTCGCCTTGGCCCGCATGGAGCGGACGCTGCCGGCGATCTCCTCGGAGGTCTCCCCGGCCATCCGCAGGGCCACGAGGTAGCCTCCGATCTGGGCCGGGGTGGCCTCTCCGGTCATGATCTGGTCCATCACCTGCTCGGCCTCCCCGGCCGTCAGGTGCTGGTTCTGCACGAGCTTGGCGATGGCCTCCTGGATCATGGCGGACCGTCCTATCTATCGGGGAGCCAGATGGGGAACCAT